>NZ_JBWKXQ010000067.1:0-39263 GCF_059423125.1 Variovorax sp. GW531-E2
GTGCCTTGCGCAGCGAAATCAAGGAGGAGGGCGAAGCCCGGGGGACATTCGCGGAGCAAGGCACCGCGTCGGCGGGAGCGTCGCCCCGAAACAGCTCAGGCCAATGGCGCCCTGCGGCTGCGACGCATCAGGAACTCGATCAGCTCGAAGATGCCTTCGCTGATCAGCGCCATGGCAGCAGCCGGCAGCGCTCCGGCCATCAACAGCTCGCGGTCGTTGAGCGCGAGTCCCGTCACGATGCGCTCACCGAAACCACCCGCGCCGATGAAAGCAGCGATGGTGGCCGTGCCGATGGCAATGGCTGTCGCGGTGCGAACGCCCGCCAGTAGCGTGGGCAACGCGAGAGGAAGAAGCACCAGCTGAAGGCTCTGCGGCGGCGTCATGCCCAGCGCGGTGCCGGCCAGCCGAAGTCCATTCGGCACTTCGGCCAGCCCGGTCACGGTGTTGCGCATGATCGGCAGCAGCGAATACAGCGTGAGCGCGATGAGCGCGGGCAGGGCGCCAATGGCGCCCAACAAGGAGATCAGCACCGCGAGCAGCGCCAGCGACGGCACCGTCTGCATCACGCTCGCAAAGCCCAGCACCACGGCGCGCAGCCGCAGGTGCGGAAACACGAGGATCGCGAGCGGCACGCCGATGAGGATGGCCACGCCGACCGACACCGCCACCAGCAGCAGGTGCTGGCGCGCGAGCGGCCAGAGGTCGGGCCCGAAGAGCTTGGCCGTGAAGCCGCGCGCGGCGCTCGGTGGCGTCTTTCCGTCTTTGGTGGCGCCGGCCAGGAAGTCGCGCGCGATCGTGTCGAAGCGCACGCCCTGCAGTTCTGCGCGCGCGTTCATCGCGATCATGGCGTGCTCGTCGATCTTGCCTTCGAGCGCCTGCAACGCAGCCCACGCCTTCGGCAGCCGCGCAGGCAGGTCGAGCTTGTAGAGCACCACCGCGTCGTAGCGCGGAAAGTACTGCTTGTCGTCCACGAGCACGCGCAGGCCGAGGTGGTCGATCTTGGCGTCGGTGGTGTAGATGTCGATGGCGTCGATCTGTTTGGCCGTCATCGCTTCGTAGGCCAGGCCGTGGTCGAGCCCGGTCGGCGTCTGCGTGAAGCCGTAGCGCGCAGCCAGGCCCTTCCAGCCGTCGGCGCGGCCGATGAATTCGTTCGACAGCCCGATGCGCAGTTCGGGGTGTTTGGCCAGGTCGCTCAGCGTGCGCAGCCCGAGCTTGTCGGCATCGGCGGCGCGCACGGCCAGCGCGTAGCCGTCGTTGAAGCCCAGCGGAATCGCCACGCCCAGCCCGAGCGGCGCGAGCGCGGCGTTCATGGCCTCGCGCGTGTCGGCGGGCGAGCCCTTGAGGATCTCGAGTGCGATGGTGCCGGTGTATTCGGCGTACAGGTCGATGGCGCCGGAGCGCAGCGCTTCGTAGACGATGGCCGTGTTGCCCAGCCCCTGCCGCACGACGGGCGGCGAGGCGGTGTGCGGCGCGGCGGTCTGCGCCAGCACCTCGGCCAGGATGTACGACTCGGTGAAGCGCTTGGAGCCGACGCGCAGCGTCTCGTCGGCGGCCTGCGCGCGGGGGGCGGCGGCGGCCAGCCAGAGCATCGCGAAAAGCCACAGGGCGGGGTGCCAGAAGCTGCGAGGCAGGTGCATCCGGATCAGTGTATCGGCATCGCCGCGCCCGCCGTACCCGTCCGTCTCCTACACGCCGTGGTGCGCGAAGCCGATGCGCCACGGCCGCGCAGCGGCCCATAGTGGCCGTCATGAAAAAAACCAGGCACGCGCCCCCCGGTCCCGACATCCACGGCCTGCGTGAGCTGCCCGGCTTGCGCGTGGACGGCTACAGCCTGCAGCTGCGCGACAAGGACGGCTTCGTCGGCGACCAAGCCAGCCAGACGGCGTTTCGCGAACTGCTCGAGCGCTGGCGCAAGCGGCGCCGCAAGACCGGCCGCGACCCGCTGGGCGCGGCCCATTCGCGCGACCTGAGCAAGAAGCAGCTCGACCGCGCGCTGCAGGGAAAGACCGCCACGGCCGCCGGGGACGTGATGCACGGCGCCATCGAGGAGTTCGCGCAAGAGCTGGCCTTCGTGGTCCAGCGCTTCGTGCGCCAGCCCTCGTGGCGCAAGGTGCAGCGCATCGTGGTCGGCGGCGGCTTTCCCGAGAGCGACGTGGGCGAGCGCGCGATCCTGGAGGCGGGCGCGATGCTCGAAGACCTGGGCGTGCACGTGCAGCTGGGCCGGCTGTCGCACAACGTGGACGACGGCGGGCTGATCGGCTGGGCGCACCTGACGCCGCCGCCGCTGCTGAAGGGGCACGACGCCATCTTGGCCGTGGACATCGGCGGCACCAACGTGCGCTGCGGCATCGTGAAGACGCGCCACCGCAAGGCGCCGGACTTCTCGCGCGCGAAAGTGGTCAAGCGAGAAAAGTGGCGCCACGCCGACGACGGCCCGAACCGCAGCCACATGGTCGAGCGCATCGCCGACATGCTCGAGGACATGGTCGTCTACGCCGAGCGCCGCAAGATCCGGCTCGCGCCCTTCATCGGCATCGGCTGCCCGGGGTTGATCCGCTCCGACGGCTCGATCGCGCGCGGCGCGCAGAACCTGCCGGGCGACTGGGAGAGCCGGGCCTTCCACCTGCCGGCCGCGCTGTGGCGGCGGCTGCCGATCATCGGCTCGGGCGCGACGCTGGTGCTCATGCACAACGACGCGGTGGTGCAGGGCCTGAGCGAGCTGCCCTTCATGCGCGACGTGCGCCACTGGGGCGTGCTGACCATCGGCACGGGGCTGGGCAACGCCAGCTTCACGAACCGGCGTTGACGAGCGCTACCCCTTACAGGTCTTCGGGCCGCAGTTCCGCGCCGACGCGCGCGGTGGCCGAGGTGGTGGCGACGTTGCCCGCCGCATCGGTGGCGCGCAGCTCGATGTTCGCCAGGCCGGCGCGCGCGGGCGTCCAGCTGCAGGCGTAGGGCGCGGCGCGCAGCGCGCAGACGGTCTTGCCGTCGACGATGAAGGCCAGTTCGGCCACGCCGACATCGTCGGTCGCGCTGCCCGACAGCCGCACCGGCAGGCCGGCGGCCGACGAGGCCATCGGCGGCGCGTTCAGCGTGACGGTCGGAGTGGTGGTGTCGGCGGGCGCGCGCACGATCACCTGCGCCGACGCGACCTCGGCATTGCCCGCCGCATCGATGGCGATCACGCGGACGATCTGCACGCCCGGCGCGGTCGGCGTCCAGTGGCAGGTGTAGGGCGGGGCGGTGAAGGTGCAGATCGGCAGGCTGTCGGTGCCGATCACCTTCACGCCGAAGACGCCGACGTTGTCGACCGCCACGGGCGCCAGCGCCACGGGTTGGCCCACGGTCGCCATCGCCGGCGCGGCCAGGGACACGGCCGGCTTCTGGCTGTCGGGCACGCCCAGCGGCAGGTCGATGGTGAAGGCCGCCTGCCCCTGCACCGCCTTCTGCTCGAAGGCGTCGAAGATGGTGAACCAGGTCGCGCCCGGTGCGCGGCCCGGGGCCTGCGCCTTCACGAGCAAGGTGGTCTTGCCGACGGCGAAGCAGCTGAAGCCGCAGCGCCAGTCGAAGACAAAGCGGCCTTCGGCGTTGGTGCTGCCCTGCGCGATCGGCTCCAGCGGCTTGCCGGCGCCCGGGTCGCGCCACACCGACACCGGCGCGCCGGCCAGCGCGGCGCCGCTCTCGCGCTCGGTCACGCGCACCTGGGTGGTGGTGGTCGCGGCCATGAACTTCGAGCTGCCGAGCTTGGGCCAGTCGCGCCAGTCGGTGTTGATCTGCGCCTTGGTGCCTTCGGTGAAGCGGATCAGGCCGAGCGTGGCGACGCGGTTGGCGGCCGGGTCGTAGCGCTGCTCGAACACGGTGCCCAGCAGCGGGTCGAGGCGCCAGTGCTGGCGCGTCCACCAGTAGCGGTCGGTGTGCTTCACGAGGGCGAGGTCGCTGGCGGGCGCGGTCTCGGTGGTGTCGGCGACGGCGATGGCGTTGTAGTACTCGCCCGAGCCGGCGCCGAACACGTGCTCCAGCTCGTGCAGCAGGGTCTTGAGCTGGCGCCCGAGGTAGTCCTTCTCGGTGGACTCGGGCGCGGCCGGCGTGATGGCGCGCGACAGGCGCAGCGGGTCGTGGATGGCGGTCCAGTTCAGGTTCCACGTCACGCCGGTGGGCGGGAAGGTGGTGCTGGTGGTCAGGCCGCCGTGGCTGTAGCCGCGCTTCGAGGGGCCGACGCACAGCACGATCTCGCCGCCGGCCACACCGCTGAAGCCGCAGGGCGGCGCCGCGCCGGGCGCGACGACCTGCAGGTCTTTCGCGGGGTCGAAGGTGAAGCTGCGCACGGTCTCGCGCTGGAATACGGTGTTGAGGTCGGCCACGTACTGCGCGAGCCGGCGGCCGGCCTCGGGCGCGCCGATGTCGGCCGCCAGTTGCGGGTCGATGAAGAAGCGCAGGCGGTGCACGCTCGGCGTGGCGCGGCCGACTTCGTTCAGGGCCGCCCAGGTCGGGGCGGCGGACAACGGCAGCAGCAGGGCCCAAACGACAGGCAAGGCTGCGCCCAGCCGGCGCGCGAGCGCCAGCAGCGAATCAATGAAAGGCATCGATTTTTCTCCCCGTGCTCAGGGGAATCCGGCAGTGATCGACAACAAAGGGGATCGCTTGGGGCCGCGCGAAGGTGTCGCCCGGCGCCCAGCGCTCAAACCCCGCCGCGACCGCCTTTGCCGGTCACGCTCCTGCATCGCATCGAGGTCGCCGAAGGCGATACGCCCTGACGGACGCCGATGCTTCTGAAGTGCGGGGGGACTACTGGTTGCTCATTCAGTGCAGAGGGCGGGCGGACCGCTCATTCCTCCCCACGATGTGGCAACAATCAGTGAACCTTTATCTTAATTTCTGGGCTCGTAGGAAGGGAACTTGCCTCGCTGTAGTGGTGCCTGTTATTTGGGCACTTTCTCACGACAACGGCGGTACGAATGGCGCTTCGGTGGGCCCCATGAGGCCGGGCCGGAGCGGGCTGCCCCGCAATGCAGGGGGCCCCGGAAGAACGGTCATCCACCGGAACCGGTGGCAATTCTAGTGCGAATGTTCAATTGGTTGCAATTGTGTTGCATTCGTGCATCTTGGGCGACGCACCGCCCGCCTACAGCTGGAAGGCGACGGTCAGCAGCAGCCCTTCGGCCACGTCGCGCAGCAGCCCCGGGCGCCGCGCGCGGTAGGGCTCGCCGGCCGAGGCCGTGGTCTCGATCCATTCGGCCAGCCATTCGATGTCGTCGTGGCCGTAGAACACTACCGCCGCCTCGTGGTTCAGCAGCAGGCTGCGCAGGTCGAGGTTGATCGAGCCGCACATCGCCAGTTCGTCGTCGACCACCACGGCCTTGGCGTGGGCCATGAAGGGCAGCATGCGAAAGCTCACGCCCGCGCGCGCCAGGTCGCGCATGGCGCGTGCGCGCACGAAGTCGGCCAGCCGGTGGTTCGACTGCGCGGGCATCGCGATGGTCACCTGCACGCCGCGCCGCGCGGCGAGGCGCAGCGCATCGCGCAGGCCGTCGCCGGGCACGAAGTAGGGCGTGATCGCGAGGATGCGGTGCTCGGCGCGAAAGCAGGCGTCGATGAGCAGCGCATGCGCCGTGTCCTCGGTCTGGTCGGGGCCGCTCGGCAGGAACTGGGCCATCGCGCAGCCGGGGCCCGCGGGCACGTCGGCGGCGGTGATGGCGCGCGCCTTGCGCCCGCGCACCGAGCTCCAGTCGTGGTCGAACTGGCGCGCGGCGGCGGCGGCCACGCTGCCCTGCAGGTCGAAGGACAGGTCGTGCCAGGCTTCGGGGTGCTTGTCGTTGCCGGAGAAGTACTCGCCCGCGAGGTTGCGCCCGCCCGACCACAGCCAGCGGTCGTCGGCGATGGTGAGCTTGCGGTGGTTGCGCAGGTTGCGCGGCCCGATGCGGCGCAGGCTGAAGAAGGGGCGGAACACCGCTACCTCGCCGCCGGCCGCGCGCAGCCGGTCGAAGTGATGGCGCGGCAGCGAGAGCGCACCGAAGCCGTCGAGTAGCACGCGCACCTTGACGCCCTCGCGCGCGCGCTGCGCGAGCCGCGCCAGCACGGCGTGGCCGAGCGCGTCGTCGCCGATGATGAAGGTGCACACGTCCAGGCGCTGGCTCGCACCGTCGATCACCTCGAACAGCGCCTCGCGCGCGGCCTCGCCGTCGGCGTGCATGCGGATCGCGCAGCGCCCGGGCGGCGCCAGGCCGAAGCTCTCGATCAGGTCGGCCGCCCAGTGGCCCGGCGGCAGCGAACGCGGCGGCCGGGGCGCGCCGGCCGGGCGCAGCTTGCGCTGGCCGAACAGCAGGTACATCGGCAGGATCACGTACGGCATGAGCACCAGCCCCATGACCCACGCGATGGCGGTGGTGGGGGCGCGCTGCTCGCGGCGCGTGCGCGTGGTCAGCACATAGACCAGCAACGCGAAAGTGACGACAAGAAAATGCTGCGAAGGGGAGGGCAGCCAGTCGAAGAGGGTGTCCGGCATGGGCGGGTGATGCCTCGGTGCCCGCTCAGCGCTGCAGGAAGGCCGGCACGCCGCGCCCTTGCGAAGCCAGGAACCGCATCATCGGATCGACCACCGTGCGCACCGCGGGCCGCGCGCCCACGCGCTCGCGCCAGGCCACGAGGCGCGGCGTAGCCTCGGTCATGCCGGCGCCCTTGCGGTCGGCGAACACATGCGCCATGTAGAAGGCGATGTCGGCGAAGGAGTAGGGGCCGGCCAGGTATTCGCGCGTGGCGAGCAGGCCCTCCATCTCTTCGTAGAAGCGCGCGCAGCCGGCGCATGCGGCCACGGCCGGCGCGCTCTGCATGGCGTCCTGCAAGCCGAAGAGCTTGATGACGTTGGGGAAGAACACCTCGTCCGACTTCTGCTCCAGCTGCCGCGCGCGGGCCCGGTCGGCGATGCCTTCGGGCCACAGCGCGGGCTGCGGATAGCGGCCTTCGAGGTACTCGAAGATCTGCGTCGAATCGAACAACGCCACCTCGTCGTCGACCAGCACCGGCACCTGCTGCTTCACCGGGTTCACGCGCAGCACCTCGGGGTGCTTGGGCTCGTAGGCGTCGTCGGTGGTGAACGGCACCATGGTGAGCTCGAAAGTGATGCCTTTTTCGTACGCGGCGATCTGCACCTTCGCGCCGAACATGCTGAGGGGGCCGGAGTAAATCTGCGTCGTCGTCATGCCCCCGACTTCAACAGAAAGCGCGCGTCAGGTCGAGCCCCAGACCTCCTGCGCCGTCTCGACCACGAGCCGCAGCTTGTTGCGCTGCGCTTCGACCGCGATGTTGTTGCCGTGCACCGTGCTGGAGAAGCCGCACTGCGGCGACAGCGCGAGCTGGTCGAGCGAGGCGTACTTGCTGGCGTCCTCGATGCGGCGCTTGAGCTCGTCCTTGTCTTCCATCTCGCCGAACTTCGTGGTCACGAGGCCGAGCACCACGGTCTTGCCCTTGGGCAGGTAGCGCAGCGGCTTGAAGTCGCCTGAGCGGGCGTCGTCGTATTCCATGAAGTAGGCGTCGAGGTCCATCTCCTTCAGCAGCGCCTCGGCCACGGGCTCGTAGTTGCCAGCCGCGGCGTGCGTGCTCTTGAAGTTGCCGCGGCACAGGTGCATGGCCAACAGCATGCCCGGCGGCTTCTGCGCCACCACCTTGTTGATGAAGGCCGCGTAGCGGTGGGGCAGCTCGTTCGGGTCGTCACCGCGCTTGCGGGCGGCTTCGCGCATGTGCTCGTCGCACAGGTAGGCGAGGTTGGTGTCGTCCATCTGCACGTAGGTGCAGCCGGCCGCGGCCAGCGAGCGCAGCTCGTCGCCGTAGGCCTTGGCCACGTCGTCGTAGAAGGTCGGGTCGAGCTCGGGGTACGCCTCTTTGCTGATGCCGGCGCGACCGCCGCGGAAGTGCAGCATCGTCGGCGAGGGGATCGTCACCTTCGGCGTGCGGCCGGCCGAGACCTGGCTCTTGAGGTACTGGAAGTCGGCGAGCTGGATGTCCTTCACGTGGCGCACCTTGTCGAGCACGCGCATCGCGGGCGGCGCCAGTTCCTCGGTGCCGTCGGGGCGGCGGATGGTGACCGGAATGTCGGTCTTCACGCCGCCGAGCTGGTCGAGGAAGTCGATGTGGAAGTAGGTGCGGCGGAACTCGCCGTCGGTGATGCTTTTGAGCCCGATGTCTTCCTGGAAGCGGACGATCTCGGTGATGGCCTTGTCTTCGACCTCGCGCAGTTGCTCGGGCGTGATCTGGCCCTTGGCTTTCTGTTCGCGTGCTTCGAGCAGGTACTGGGGGCGCAGGAAGCTGCCCACGTGGTCGTAGCGGGCGGGCAGGGCGGCATGCTGGGACATGGAATGAACTCCGTCGTGACTGTGAACGAGCGGAATCCTATCGCCTTCGCGTGAAGATTGTTTGTATACGTTGAACTCAGTATTTACCCTTGAATAAGGGGTCATACGCTGGAATTCCTCGCTGTTCTGTATACATTGCGTATTCATGAAGACGCCCACGACCGCCTTTCCGCTCAACGCCTGGTATGCCGCCGCCTACGACGTCGAAGTGCGTCACGCGCTGCTGCCACGCACCATCTGCAACCAGAAAGTGGTGCTGTTTCGCCGCACCGACGGCCAGGTGGCCGCGCTCGAAGACGCCTGCTGGCACCGGCTGATGCCGCTGTCGCTGGGCCGCCTCGAGGGCGACGAGCTGGTCTGCGGCTACCACGGCCTGGTCTACAACAGCCAGGGCCGCTGCACCCACATGCCGAGCCAGGAAACGCTCAACCCTTCGGCCTGCGTGCGCAGCTTTCCGGTGGTCGAGAAGCACCGCTTCGTGTGGATCTGGCCCGGCGACCCGGCCAAGGCCGACCCGGCGCTGGTGCCCGACATGCACTGGAACGACGACCCGGCCTGGGCCGGCGACGGCAAGATGATCCGCGTCCACTGCGACTACCGCCTCGTGGTCGACAACCTCATGGACCTCACGCACGAGACCTTCGTGCATGGCTCCTCCATCGGCAACCGCGAGGTGGCCGAGGCCCCCTTCGTGGCCACGCACGGCGACCGCTCGGCCACCGTCACGCGCTGGATGGAGAACATCGACGCGCCGCCGTTCTGGGGCAACCAGATCCGCCACGCGCGCGGCTATACGGGCAAGGTCGACCGCTGGCAGATCATCCGTTTCGAAGGCCCGTGCACGGTGAACATCGACGTCGGCGTGGCCGAGGCGGGCAGCGGCGCGGTGCCGTCGAACGACAACCCCGGCGACCGCAGCAAGGGCGTCAACGGCTACGTGCTCAACACCATCACGCCCGAGACCGACAAGACCTGTCTGTACTTCTGGGCCTTCGCGCGCAACTACTGCCTGGGCGAGCAGCGCCTCACGCACGAGCTGCGCGAGGGCGTTTCGGGCATCTTCCGCGAGGACGAGATCGTGCTCGAGGCGCAGCAGAAAGCCATCGACGAGCACCCCGACCACCAGTTCTACAACCTCAACATCGACGCCGGCTCGATGTGGGCGCGCCGCCTCATCGACCGCATGATCGAGAAGGAGCGGCCCGCGCGCGCCGCGATCCCGATCCGTCCCGCCCCAGAGAGCCAGGCCGCGTGATGAAGGTCGCCACGGTCTCTCCCGCCGAGCCCGGCGACAGCGGCAGTTCGCAGGCCGTGAAGGCGCAGCTGCGGCTGCGCGAAATGATCCTCGCGGGCGAGCTGCCCGGCGGCGCGCGCATTGCCGAGGTCGCCATTTCCGAACAGCTCGGCGTGTCGCGCACGCCGGTGCGCAGCGCGCTCATGCGACTCGAACAGGAAGGCCTGCTCGAAGCGCTGCCCAACGGCGGCTATGCGGTGCGCACCTTTTCCGAACGCGACGTGGCCGACGCCATCGAACTGCGCGGCACGCTCGAAGGCCTCGTGGCGCGGCTGGCGGCCGAGCGCGGCGCGGCGCCCGTGGTGCTGCGCGAGGCGCGCGCCTGCCTCACGCGCATCGACGAGCTGCTGCGCGAGCCCGCGCTCGACGACGCGGCCTTCTCGCGCTACGTGACGCACAACGAGAAATTCCACGCGCTGCTGTGCGAGATGGCGGGCAGCCCCGTCATCGCGCAGCAGCTCGAACGCGTGGTCAACCTGCCGTTCGCCTCGCCCTCGGGCTTCGTCATCGTGCAGGCCAATTCGCCGGCCGCGCGCGACATGCTCGTGATCGCGCAGGACCAGCACCTGCAGGTGCTCGACGCCATCGAGTCCGGCGAAGGCTCGCGCGCCGAGGCGCTGATGCGCGAGCACAGCCGCATCGCGCGGCGCAACCTGCGCGAGGCGCTGCATGGCACGCCGAGCGCCGAACAGCGTCCGCTGCCGGGCGTGCAACTGATCCGCCGCCGCGGCTGATCGACGACTTCTTTTTCTTCTCTTTCCCCGCTGGTGTTCCCCGATGAAAAGCGATCTTCAATGGATGCAGGCGCAGGTGGTGGCGCTGCGCGACGTCACGCCCACCGTGCGCGAGTTCACGCTGCGCCCCGACACCGATTTCGTTGCCGCGCATGAGCCCGGCGCCCACCTGCAGGTGCAGGTGATGACCGAGCAGGGCCGCGTGCAGACGCGCTCCTACTCGCTGGTGGGCGAGGGCGACGGCAGCTGCTGGCGCATTGCCGTCAAGCGGCTGGACGACGGCCGGGGCGGCTCGCGCGCGATGTGGCGGCTGGCCGAGGGCGACCGGCTGCAGGTGAGCGCGCCGCAGAACCACTTTCCGCTCGACCTCGCGGCGCCCGGCTACCTGCTGGTGGCCGGCGGCATCGGCATCACGCCGCTGGTGCTGATGGCGCAGCGCCTGGGCGCGCTGGCCCGACGCCGCGGCGTGCCGGTGGCCATGCTGTACGGCGCGCGCCATGCGGGCGAGTTCGGCTACCTCGACACCCTGCGCGACGCGCTGGGCGAGGCCGGCGTGCAGGCGCACGAAGGCGCCGCGCCCATCGACTTCGACGCCGCCATCGCCGCGCTGCCGCCCGGCGGCCAGCTCTACACCTGCGGCCCGGTGCCGATGCTCGAAGCCGTCAAGCGCGCCTGGGCCGCAGCGGGCCGGCCGCTCGCCGACCTGCGCTTCGAAACCTTCGGCAGCAGCGGCCGGCTTGCCACGCAGGCCTTCACCGTGCGCATTCCGCGCCACGACCTGTCGATCACCGTGCCGGCCGACTGCACCCTGCTCGACGCGCTCGATGCGGCCGGCGTGCAGACCCTGTCGGACTGCAAGCGCGGCGAGTGCGGCCTGTGCGCCATGGACGTGCTGGCCGTGGACGGCGAGGTCGACCACCGCGACGTGTTCCTGAGCCCGCACGAGAAGCAGGCGACCACGCGCATCTGCGCCTGCGTGTCACGCGCCGTGGGTACGCTCACGCTCGATTCCGCGTACCGCCCGGACTGTTGAAAACATCGGTTGCGCGATCATCGCGCAACCATTCGACTGATCGCGCAACAAAGACCCGTGCGGCGGGTGGGTAGGTGGTTGCCTGCTCCGTCAATTGTTGCGAATTGTTCAAAATACGCCCGGTTTCGCGTTCCGTCCCTCAAAGGAAAAATTCCATGCAAAGACGCCATCTCATCCAGACCGCCGGCCTTTCGGCGATTGCGCTCGCCACCGCGCTGTCGCTGCCTGTGGCCAGCGCCCAGGACAACAAGTTCAAGATCGGCCTGATCCTGCCGATGACGGGGCAGTCGGCCTCCACCGGCCGCCAGATCGAGGCCGCCGCGCGCCTGTACATGGCACAGAACGGCGACACCGTGGCCGGCAAGAAGGTCGAGCTGATCGTGAAGGACGACACCGGCCTGCCCGACGTGACCAAGCGCCTGGCGCAGGAGCTCATCGTCAACGACAAGGTGAACGTGATCGCCGGCTTCGGCATCACGCCGGCCGCGCTGGCCGCCGCGCCGCTGGCCACGCAATCGAAGACGCCGCAGGTCGTGATGGCCGCCGCCACCTCGAGCATCACCGAGGCCTCGCCCTACATCGTGCGCAGCAGCTTCACGCTGCCGCAGGTGTCGGTGGTGATGGGCGACTGGGCGCCCAAGAACGGCGTGAAGTCGGTGGTCACGCTGGTCACCGACTACGGCCCGGGCAACGACGCCGAGAAGTTCTTCAGCGACCGCTTCCAGCTCAACGGCGGCAAGGTGCTCGAGAAGCTGCGCGTGCCGCTGCGCAACCCCGACTTCGCGCCGTTCCTGCAGAAGGTGCGCGACGCCAAGCCCGACGCGCTGTTCGTCTTCGTGCCCTCGGGCGCGGGCGCGGCGGTGATGAAGCAGTTCCTGGAGCGCGGCATGGACAAGGCCGGCATCAAGATGATCGCCACCGGCGACGTGACGGATGACGATCAACTGAACGACATGGGCGACGGCGCGCTGGGCGTGGTCACCTCGCACCACTACTCGGCCGCGCACCCCTCGGCGCTGAACAAGAAGTTCGTCGAGGCCTTCCAGAAAGCCAACCCCAAGATGCGCCCCAACTTCATGGCCGTGGGCGGCTATGACGGCATGCGCGTGATCTACGAAGCGCTCAAGACCACCAAGGGCCAAGGCGGCGGCGAAGCGCTGCTGGCAGCCATGAAGGGCCAGGTCTTCGAAAGCCCGCGCGGCCAGGTGCTGATCGATGCGCAGACGCGCGACATCGTGCAGGACGTGTACCTGCGCAAGGTTGAAAAGAAGGACGGGCAGCTCTACAACGTCGAGTTCGACGTGCTGAAGGGCGTGAAGGACCCGGGCAAGGCCAAGTAATTTCTCGGCGATTCGTCGTGTGGGGGCGCTGCCGTTCAGGGCGTCGCTCCCGCCGACGGGGTGCCTTGCTCCGCGAATGTCCCCCGGCCTTCGGCCTCCTCCTTGATTTCGCTGCGCAAGGCACCCCATCGACGTGAGCGTGTTCAGAGCACATGTTGATCGGCCCGCACAACGACCGCGCCCATCGTGCTCAGGACACTGGGTGCTTCCCGCAGCGAAATCAAGGAGGAGGGGCGAAGCCCCGGGGGACATTCGCGGAGGGAAGTACCCGGTGGCCTGTGCACGCATCCCGAATAGCAGCATCCTGAACGACCGCACCAGACCCAGACAACCGACATGCTGACCATTCTTTTCGACGGCATCGCCTACGGCATGCTGCTCTTCGTCCTCGCCGTGGGGCTGGCCGTGACGCTCGGGTTGATGAACTTCATCAACCTCGCGCACGGTGCCTTCGCCATGGCGGGCGGCTACCTCACCGTGTTCGCGATGCAGAAGTTCGGCGTGCCGTTCCTGGCCTGCCTGCCGCTCGCGTTCATCGTCGTCGCGCTGGCCGGCGCGCTGCTGGAGCGCACGCTCTACCGGCCGATGTACGGCAAGCCGCACCTGGACCAGGTGCTGTTCTCCATCGGGCTGGCGTTCATGGCCGTCGCGGCCGTCGACTACTTCGTCGGCTCGTCGCAGCAGAACCTGCAACTGCCCGAATGGCTGCGCGGGCGCAGCGAATTCGGCGACGGCGCGTTCCTGCTGGGCATGGGCCACTACCGCATCTTCATCATCGCCGTGTGCGCCGTGCTCACCGTGGTGCTGCAGCTCATCCTCTCGAAGACGCGCTTCGGCAGCCGCCTGCGCGCCGCCGTCGACGACCCGCGCGTGGCGGCCGGCCTGGGCATCAACGTCAACATCGTGTTCCTGCTGACCTTCGCCGTGGGCTCGGGCCTGGCCGGGCTGGGCGGCGCGCTGGGCGCGGAAATCCTCGGGCTCGACCCGACCTTCCCGCTCAAGTACATGATCTATTTCCTCATCGTCGTCTCGGTCGGCGGCACCTCGTCGATCACCGGGCCGCTCGCCGCCGCGCTGCTGCTCGGCATTGCCGACGTGGCCGGCAAGTACTTCATTCCGAAGATGGGCGCGTTCACCGTCTACCTGCTCATGATCCTGATCCTCATGTGGCGGCCCCAGGGCCTGTTCACGCGCAAGGGAGGCCGCTGACATGAGCGCGCCTGCCTATGAATCGGCCCTGCTGCGCACCGCGCGCTGGCGCCCCTGGGAGTTCGTGGTCTGGGCCGTGGCCTTCGCGCTGCCGCTGGCCATGCCCTCGCACTCGCTGCTGGTCAACGAGATCGCCATCGTCGCGCTGTTCGCGATGTCGCTCGACCTCATCCTTGGCTACACCGGCATCGTGTCGCTCGGCCACGCCGCCTTCTTCGGCTTCGGCGCGTACGCCGCCGCGCTGTTCGCCAAGCTCGTCATGCCCGACCCGACCGTCGGCCTCGTGTTCGCCACCGTGCTGTCGGCCGTGCTGGGCCTCGTGGCCAGCGTGACGATCTTGCGCGGCAGCGACCTCACGCGGCTCATGGTCACGCTGGGCACCGCGCTGCTGCTGCTCGAACTCGCCAACAAGCTCGACTGGCTCACCGGCGGCGCCGACGGCCTGCAGGGCGTGGTGATGGGGCCGGTGCTCGGCCTCTTCGAATTCGACCTGTATGGCCGCACGGCCGCCTGGTACTCGCTGGCCGTGATGCTCGTGCTGTTCCTCGTGATGCGCCGCATCGTGCATTCGCCCTTCGGCGCCACGCTCAAGGCCATCCGCGACAACCGGCTGCGCGCCATGGCCATCGGCATCCCGGTGGTGTCGCGGCTCGCCGTGGTCTACACCGTGGCCGCCGGCATCGCGGGCGCCGCGGGCGCGCTGCTGGCGCAGACCACCGGCTTCGCCTCGCTCGACGTGCTGGCCTTCGACCGCTCGGCCGACGTGCTGCTGATGCTGGTCATCGGCGGCGTGGGCTGGCTGTACGGTGGCGTGGCGGGCGCCATCGTCTTCAAGCTGCTGCAGACCTGGCTGTCGTCGGTGACGCCGCAGTACTGGATGTTCTGGATCGGCCTCATCCTCGTGCTGCTGGTGCTCGTGGGACGCGACCGGTTGCTCAAGCCGTGGACCTGGTTCGGCACCGCGAAGAAGAAGGGCGGTGCGGCATGACCGACACCGTGCTCTCGACGCAAGGCCTCGTGATGCGCTTCGGCGGCATCACCGCCACGAACAACGTCACGATGGAACTGAAGCGCGGCGCGCGCCATGCGCTCATCGGCCCGAACGGCGCCGGCAAGACCACGCTGATCAACCTGCTGACGGGCGTGCTCACGCCCACCGAAGGTCGCATCTCGCTGCTCGGCGAAGACATCACCACGCTCGCGCCGCACAAGCGCGTGGCGCGTGGGCTGGTGCGCACCTTCCAGATCAACCAGCTCTTCGACTCGATGACGCCGCTGGAAACGCTGGCGCTCGTGGTGTCGCAGCACAAGGGCATCGGCGCGCAGTGGTGGCGCCCGCTGGGCGCGGACAAGCGCATCGCCGAGCGGGCCGGGCAACTGCTGGAGCAGTTCCACCTTGCCGACGTTGCGCAGCAGCAGACGAAATTCATGGCCTACGGCAAGCGCCGCCTGCTGGAGATCGCCATTGCGCTGGCTTGCGAGCCGCGCGTGCTGCTGCTCGACGAGCCCGTGGCGGGCGTGCCCGCCGGCGAGCGCGAAGAGCTGCTGCAGACCGTGGCCGCGCTGCCGGCCGACGTGTCGGTGCTGCTCATCGAGCACGACATGGACCTGGTGTTCAGCTTCGCCGACCGCATGACCGTGCTGGTCAACGGCGCGCTGCTGACCGAAGGCGACCCCGAGACGATCGCCAACGACCCGAAGGTCAAAGAGGTCTACCTGGGCCACGGAGAACATGCCCATGTCTGAACTGCTGCGCATCGAGAACCTGAGCGCCGGCTACGGCGAGGCCGTGGTGCTGCACGACGTGGCCTTCACGCTCGGCGAGGGCCAGACGCTTGCGCTGCTGGGCCGCAACGGCACCGGCAAGACCACGCTCATCAACACGCTGGCCGGCGCCACGCGCCAGCACGGCGGCACCATCGCGCTCGGCGGGCAGGCGGCGCTGCACAAGCTGCAGCCGCACCAGCGCGCGGCGGCCGGCATCGGCTGGGTGCCGCAGGAGCGCAACATCTTCAAGTCGCTCACGGTGCACGAGAACCTCACGGCGGTGGAGCGGCCCGGCCAGTGGAACCCGCAGCGCGTCTACGAGATGTTCCCGCGCCTGGCGGAGCGCAAGACCAACCTGGGCACGCAGCTGTCGGGCGGCGAGCAGCAGATGCTGGCCGTGGGCCGCGCGCTGGTGCTCAACCCGAAGCTGCTGCTGCTCGACGAGCCGCTCGAAGGCCTGGCGCCGATCATCGTGGAAGAGCTGCTGCGCGCCATCCGCCGCATCACGCGTGACGAAGGGCTGGCCGCGATCATCGTGGAGCAGCACCCGCAGGCGATCCTCGCGATTTCCGACCAGGCCGTGGTGCTCGACCACGGGACCATCGTGCACGCCGACACCGCGGCGGCGCTGCGCGCGCAGCCGGAGGTGCTGGACCGGCTGTTGGGCGTGGCGCGGTAGCGGCCAGCCAGTCATAACGAACCATTAGGAGACAGACAGATGGCGACCCCGAAGACAGTGTTTTGCGGGGGCGCCATGCTGGCGACCGCCGCCTTGCTCGCCGCATGCGGCACGGCCCCGACCGGCCCCACGCGTCTCGGCCTCGGCGCCGATCCGGCCCAGGCTTGTGCGGCGCTCACCGCGCCGGTGGCGGCCGCCGCCATCGGCCTGCCCAGCGGCGCGGCGACGATCGATTCGGCAGCGCTCGTGCCGGCGTCGGCATTGGCCGTGGCCGAGCGCGGCCCCAGCCCCGCGTCGCGCATCACGCCGGCGATGCCTGCGTACTGCAAGGTGCTCGGGCGCATCGCGCCGCTCGACGCGAGCGCGCCGCCGATCCTGTTCCAGGTCAACCTGCCGCTCGCGTGGAACGGGCGCAGCGTGCAGTACGGCGGCGGGGGCTTCAACGGCACGCTGATCACCGGCCTGGCGCTGGTGCCTGCCGCGCGCTTCGACCTGCCCACGCCGCTCGCACAGGGCTATGTGACCTACGGCACCGACTCCGGTCACCAGAACGTGCAGGGCCAGCCGCCGCAGGCCTTTGCGCTCAACGACGAGGCGCTCGTGAACTTCGCGCATGCCTCGTACAAGAAGGTGCGCGACGTGGCGGTGGCGCTGACGCAGCGCGCCTACGGCCACGCGCCGCAGAAGCTCTACTTCATGGGCAGTTCCGAAGGCGGGCGCGAGGCGCTCACGATGGCGCAGCGTTATCCGCATGACTTCGACGGCATCTTCAGTCGCGTGCCGGTGATCAATTGGACCGGGCTGCAGCATGCGGGCACGCGCAACGGCATCGCCACCTTCGGCGAAGGCTGGCTGCGGCCCGCGCAGGTGCAGCTGGTGCACAACGCGGTGCTCGCGTCGTGCGACGCGACGGACGGCGTGGCCGACCGCATCGTGTCGAACCCGGTGGCCTGCCTGCAGCGCTTCGACCCGGCCACCTTGCGCTGCGCATCGGGCACGAGCGGCGACAACTGCCTCAACGACGCGCAGGTGCAGGCGGTGCGCACGCTGCGCTCGCCGTGGCGCTCGCCCGTGCCGCTGGCGCATGGCGTCACCGAGTACCCGGGCTGGGGCATCGGCGGTGAAGGCACGCCGGCCTTTGCGTCGATGGGCGGCTGGAACGCCTGGTGGACGGGCACCGCCGCGCCGACCGTGCCACCGCAGCCGAGCAACGGCATCGCGTGGTTCTACGGCAGCGGCGCGCTGCAGTATTTCTACGCGCGCAATCCGTCGCTCGACGTGCGCAACTACCGCGCCGAAGACTTCGCCGCGCGCATCGCCACCGTGTCGCAGCTGATGGACTCGACCAACCCCGACCTCAGCGCCTTCCATGCGCGCGGCGGCAAGCTGCTGATGCTGGAGCACATGGCCGACTACGCGCAGAGCCCGTTCGCGGGCATCCGCTACTACGAGTCGGTGGTGGCACGCATGGGCCGCGAGAACGTGGACCGCTTCATGCGCCTGTACACCGCGCCCGGTGTCGACCATGTGGGCAGCGGCGCACCGGCCAACGTCGACATGCTCGGCGCGCTGGCCGACTGGGTCGAGCGCGGACGTGCGCCGACCGGGCTGCAATTGCTTGAACAGGAAGTGCAGCCGCCGTTCAAGACGACCCGCGCGCGTCCGCTGTGCGAGTGGCCGCTGTGGCCGCGTTATGTGAGTGGGGATGCGTCGCAGGCGGCGAGCTTCCAGTGCAGCCGGTAGCGCTCGCTTGAAGCGGTCGCGATCTTCAAGGAGCGGTTGAAGGAGTTTCGGGGCGAGGGGGCTTTTTCATGTGCGAGGGGCGCCGCAGACTGCAGGCATCCGAACTTCACAACGCACCGACCCATGAGCACCACGCCCCTCATCAGCATCGCCGTCCTGAAGGCCAAGACCGGCCAGCGCGAGGCGCTGCGCGACGCCTTGAGCGCGCTGGTGGCGCCCACACGGCAAGAGCCCGGCTGCCTCGACTACACCTTGTTCGAACTGCGCGACGAGCCCGGCAGCTTCTACATGCGCGAGTCGTTCCAGGACCAGGCCGCGCTGGACGCGCACTTCGCCACGCCGTATTTCCAGGCCTTCGAAAAGCGGTTCGACGCGCTGCTGGACGCGCCGATCCGGCTGGTGTTCCTGGAGAAGGTCGCCTAGGCGTTGCGCCTCAGAACTGGTACTTGGCGCTCGCGACCACCGCGCGGTCGCTGCCGGGGTAGTACTTGCTGTACGCGCGCGATGCAGCGTACTGGCGGTTGGCCAGGTTCGTGGCGCTCAAGGCGAAGCGCCAGGGCCCGCGCTTGTAGTGCACCGTGGCGTCGAGCAGCGCGACGCCGCCTTCGGACGAGGTGTTGCCCACGTCGTTCCAGCGCTTGCCGATGTAGCGCACGCCGCCGCCGAAGCCGAAGCCGTTGCCCATCGTGTAGTCGAGCCAGAGCGAGGCCGTGTTGCGGGGCACCTGGATCGGTGTCTTGCCGCGCTCGGTGTCGTTGGCGCTTTCGCGCACCTTGGTGTCGAGCCAGGTGTAGGAGGCCGTGAGGTTCAGGTCGCGCGCCAGCTCGGCCTTGGCTTCGATTTCGAGCCCGCGCGAGCGGATGCGGCCGATCTGGCGCGCCTCGAAGGTGTTCTGGTCGTAGGTCACCACGTTGGATTTGCGCAGGTCGAACACGGCCGCGGTGAACAGCGCGCGCGTGCCCTCGGGCTGGAACTTGACGCCGGCCTCCACCTGCTTGCCACGGCTCGGCCGGAACGGCGTGCTGTTCAGGTCGACGCCGCTGGTCGGCATGAAGGATTCGGCGTAGCTCAGGTACGGTGCCCAGCCGTTGCCGACGAGGTAGCTCAGGGCCGCACGGCCGCTGAACTTGTCGTCGGTCTGTGTCGTGCGCTCGCCCTTCAGCCGGTCGTAGGTGGCGGACTTGACGTGGTCCTGCCGTCCACCGAGCGTGAGCAGCCAGTGGGGGCCGAACTTGATCTGGTCCTGTGCGTACACGCCGAGCTGCTCGGTGGTCTGCGTGAAGTTGCTGTCGGGCCGGAACGGTTCCGCCACCGGCAGGCCGTTGACGGGAAAGCGCAGGTCCAGGCTCGGCGCCGGCCCGGAGAACTGCTTGGCCGTGTATCGGACGCGCGACCAGTCGACGCCGAACAGCAGCGTGTGCTCGACGTCGCCGGTGCGCACGCGGCCCTGCAGCTGCGTGTCGGCGGTCCATTGGTTGACCCATTCGGGGGCGAAGCGCGCGGTGCGCCGCAACGTGTAGCCGTCGGGTGCGAGGTTGACGACCACGTGGTGCTTGTCGGTGTCGAAGCTGAAGTAGCGCGTGTTCTGGCGCACCGTCCAGTCGTCGTTGATGTGGTGTTCGAACAGGTAGCCGAGCGACGATTGCTGCTGCTTGATCCGGCTGTAGTTCGGTTCGCCCTGGATGAGCCCGGTGTCGCGCCCCTTCGCGTCGGTCACGTTGAAGGTGTCGTCGCTGGCATCGCTCTTCAGGAATTCGCCGAGCAGGGTGAACGAGGTGGCGGCCGACGGTTGCCAGCGCAGCGAAGGCGCGAGGTAGCTGCGCTTCACTTCGGCGGGCGCGCCGTTGGGATAACGCTGCTGGCTGTTGCTGTCCAGCTCGACGCCCACGAGGCGGTAGCTCAGCGTGTCGCTCAGGGCGCCGCCCAGGTCCACGGCCAGCTGCTTGCGCTGGAAGCTGCCGTACTGCACTTCGATCTCGCGCGTGGGCGTGCTGCTCGGCATCTTGCTGACGCGGTTGACGATGCCGCCTGCATCGCCCAGACCGAACATCACCGACGACGGGCCGCGCAGCACCTCGACGCGCTCGACGCCGTAGGGCTCGGTCAGCGAGTAGGCGGGCAGCAGCAGGCCGTCGCGGTACATGGCGTTGCCCGCGGTGGCGTCGAAGCCGCGCAGCAGCAGCCAGTCGATGCCGCGTGCGTCGTAGCCCCAGTTGCCGGCGACCACGCCCGGTGCGTAGCGCACGGCTTCCATCACGGTCTGCACGCCGCGTGCTTCGAGTTCTTCGCGGCCGATGACGGAGATCGACTGCGGCACTTCGAGGATCGGCGTGTCGGTCTTGGTGGCGCTCTGGCTGCGCCGGGCGACATAGCCCGGCACCGGGCCCAGGCTGGTTTCGAGTTCGGCGGTGGCGCTCACGGTCACGGCCGGCAGGGTGGCGCCGGCGGCGCTTGGCGCTTTCTCGATCACCAGCGTGCTGCCCGCTACGCGGCCGGCCAGCCCGCTGCCCTGGAGCAGTTGCGCGGCGGCGGCCTGCACGCTGAGGCTGGCCTGCACCGGGCGGCCCTGCAGGCCCTGCAGCAGGCCCGGCGCCGCCAGCAGCTGCACGCCGGCCTGGCGCGCAAGCTGGTTCAGTGCCTGGTCCAGCGGCTGGGCGGGGATCGAGAACGCGATGGCTGCGCCGGCGGCGGGCGGTGTCGCGCTCTGGGCCCAGGCGGTCTGGCTGGCTTGAGCGACCAGGCACAGCACGGCCGCCGCGATCAGGTGGCGCCGGCCGGCGGGGAGAAGAAGGTGGCGGGAGGGCATGCGGTTCTCTCGGTTCAGGTCGGGGTCATGAAAATTCCGGGACGTCCGCAGGGCGGTTGTTCCGGGCTCCATGGACTGATACGACCGAGCGAGCGCAATCCCTCATGCAGATTGCAAGAAAGACAAGACAAGCGGGCGGATGCCGGCGTCAGGAGATCGGGCGGCGTTCGATGACCAGGGCGCGTTCCGCCCCGTCGTCTTCGCGCACCCGCACCGGCAGGCTGTTGGGCAGGAGGCGCAGCCAGGTGCCCGCCTCGGCGATGCGCACGCGCCCGAACACCGGGAGTTGCGCGGCCTCGGGCGCCACGCGCAGGGGGCGCGGGCTGTAGCGCGCCAGACGCTCCACCACCTCGCCGAGCGGCTGGTGATGAAAGTCGAGCCAGCCGTCGCGCCACGGGGCCACGGCGCTGTTCACGGCGTTCGCGGCCGGTTGGGCCGCAGACAGCTGCAGCGCCGTGTCGATGAAGGCGCGGTCGCCCGCGCCGAGCACGCGCGCGTCGCCGCTCGCGCTGCGCACCCGCACCTGGCCCGATTCCACCGCGACGCGCACGCCGCCGTCCTGCAGCGCAACCTCGAAGCGCGTGCCCAGCACCGTGATCTCGTGGCCCAGGGCGCTGACGATGAAGGGGCGCGCCTCGTCGCGCGCCACGTCGAAGAAGGCGCTGCCGGCCAGCAGCCGCACGGTGCGGCGCGCGGCGAAGTACTGGACCTCGGCGCGGCTCGCGGCGTCGAGCGTGAGGCGGCTGCCGTCGGGCAGCGCCTGCGCCTGGATGCGACCGATGGCGGTCGCCAGGGTGGCGTTGTAGCCGGGCATCCACTGGCGCCAGGCCTGCCAGAGCGCGGCACTGCCGACGCTGAGGCCGCCCACGCCGAGCAGGGCCGACAGCGCGCGGCGGCGCCCGGTGCGCGCCGGTGCAACCTCGCCGCGCCAGCGGTGCAGCGCGGCCTCGACGCTGTCGAGCGCCCGCATCACCTCGCGCTCCACGGTCTTGATCGACACGCCATGGCGGCGCGCCAGCTCGGCATGGCAGGCGCCGTCGAGCCGGTCGGCCAGGAAGATGTCGCGGCTGCGCGGCGGCAGGGCCCGCAACGCGGCATCCACCGCGTCGAGTGCCTGCCGGTGGGCGACGCCGTCGGCCACGTCCCGTGTGCTGTGGTGGTCGTGTCCCGTCGTCAGCCCGGTGTCGAGGTCGACGGGGGCGGGGCTGAAGCGCTCCGCGCTGCGCTGGCGGCGGCGCAGGTGGTCGATGGCGAGGTTCTCGGCCACGGTGTAGACATAGGCGCGCACGGCGGCCTCGGGCGGGGCGGGGTCGGCGGTGGTGTCGTCCCGCGCTTGCGCACGTTCGGCCAGCCGGACCCACGTGTCATGCGCCAGCTCCCGCGCCTCGTGCGGGCTGCCGGTGCGGCGCGCGATGAAGCGCACCAGTTCCTGGTAGCTGTCCTGGAAGGCTTTCAGCAGCGGGCTGGAGGAGAGTTGGGCGGACATGGGCTGGGGTGTGGCGCGCGAATCGCAGGAGAATTATTGTCGAGAATAGTTCTCATTTGATGGCGGCATACCCGAATCGGCCCCGTTCTGTGGTGAACGGGGCCACCGTCGGCCCGGACCGGCGATGCGGCTAGATCGCGCAGCCGTCGGGGCCGCAGGCTTCCGGCGCAGCTGCAGAAGGCGCCGGCGCCACGAAGGTGGCGAGCTGCGCCTTCCAGTCGTCGGCACGTCCCAGCCACGGCCCGATGTCGATGCGGCCTGCGCTGCCGTCGGCCTGCGCCAGCACGAAGGTCGGGAAGCCCTGGCCGCCCGCGCGCTGCAGCAGGTCGCGGCTCGCGGCGATGTGACGTGCGGTGGCGTCGCCCGTGTGCTGCGCGAAGGCCGCAGCGAAAGCGTCGGCGTTGAAGCCGAGTTCGGCCGCCAGTTCGGCGAGCACGCCAGCCTCCGCGATGCGCCGGCCCTCGACATAGTGGGCCTGCTGCACGCGGTGCGCCATGTCCAGCCCGCCGCCCGCACGCAGCGATTCGGCGGCGAGGATGGCGGTGATCGGCGGTTCGGAGTCCATCACCGCGCCGGTGTCGCGCAGCAGGCCTTCGAAGTAGGCCTCGCCGAACGGCTGGCCCGTGAGTTCGGCGATGCGACGGTCGTGCGGGATCACGTAGTCGCGCCACTGCGGCGTGATGGGGCGGCGGTTGGCGCCGGTCATCATGCCGCCGGCGTGCAGCTCGACGCGCAGGCCCGGCACGGTGCGCGCGGCCTCGACCAGCGGCGCGGCGGCGTAGCACCAGCCGCACAGCGGATCGAAGATGCAGTGCAGCGTGGCGCTGTTGTTGGTTACTGGGGCCACTTCATTTCTCCCTTGATGACCTTGGCGCCCAGTTCGAGCGACGAGGCGTCCTCGAGCTTCGGATAGCGCTGCTTCATGGCGGCGATCAGCGCAGCCGAGTCCTTGGCCTTCGTTGCTTCGGTTTCGAAGGCCTTCAGGTAGTCGCGCGTGAACTTCACCGAAGCCACGGTGTAGGGCGCCGAGCCATCGGCGTTCGGCAGGTAATGGCCAGGCACGACGGTCTTGGGGTGCAGCGCGGCGATGCGGTCGAGGGTCTTGAGCCAGTCGCGGCGCGACTGCACCGTCTGCGTGTCGGCCACCCAGACGTGGATGTTGGCCGACACCGGAATGCCGCCGACCACCGCCTTCAGCGAGGGAATCCACGCGAACGTGCGCGCGGGCGAGGGGCCGTCCAGGCCGACGACCTGGATCTTCTTGCCTTCGAGCGTGAGGCTGTCGCCGGCCAGCGGCTCGGGCACGACCAGCGCCTGGGGCGCGTTGTCCTTGAGGATCGGGCCCCAGTGCGCGAGCTTGCCGTCCTTGGAGGCCTGGATGGCGGCGACGGTCTGCGGCGTGGCGACGATCTTGGCGTCGGGGAAGGCGGCGCGGATCACGTCCAGGCCGAAGTAGTAGTCGGGGTCGCTGTGGCTGATGTAGACCGTGGTCAGCTTCTTGCCGCTGTCCTTGATCTTCTGCACCAGCGCCTGCGCGTCGTTGCGCTGGAACTGGGCGTCGACCAGCACGGCGTCGGTGGCGCCGGCGACCAGCACCGACGACACGGGGAACATCGACTTTGTGCCGGGGTTGTAGACGTCGATCTTGAGCGGCTGGGCGGCCTGGGCGGCGAGCGGCGCGAGGGCGAATGCGGCGGACAGGGCGGCGGCGGCAACGAGGGTTCTGCGGAACATGGCGGTGTCTTTCGGTCGGTTGAGTTGAGGGTGACAGCGTGAACAGACCGGATGTTAGGTTGCGTGAAACGAAACAAAAATCACCGCCAGCACAATGAATCGTTTCTGATATCGGACGAATCAGGTGGCTTCCGAGCGGTCCGTGGCGCAGCGCCCGAGGTGCGCGACCAGCAGCTGCGCCGAGGGCGACAGCGCCGCCTCGCTGCGAAAGCAGATCGCGAAGCGCCGGCGCGCCCAGTCGTCGGTGAGTGGCATCAGCCGCAGTCCGAAGGCCTCGGTGAACGGCCGGGCGACCTCCGCCGGCACCACGCTGATGGCCAGCCCGGCGCGCACCACGCGCAGCGCCGCATCGAAGTTGGACACCAGCACGCGGTACACGAGCGGCTTGCCGGCCACGGCCGCTTCGCGCGCGAGCATCAGCTGCACGGCGCTGAGCGCGGGCATGCCGACGAATTCGTGGTCGAGCACCTGCTCGAAGCGCACCGCGTCGTGGCGGGCCACGGGGTGCGACGGGTGGGCCACGATGGCGAGGTGGTCGGAGCGGTAGTCGCGCCGCTCCAGGCCGTCGAGGTCGGCCGCGTCCCAGCACAGGCCGATGGACGCGATGCCCTCGCGGATGCCGCGCACGATCTCGGGGCTCACGCGCTCTTCCATGTCGACGCGGATGTTGCGGTGCGCCGGGTCTTGCAGAAAGCCCGCCACGTCCTCGGCCAGCGACTCGGCCATGACCGAGGCCGACGCCAGGATGCGCACGTGCCCGCGCGCGCCGCCCGCGTAGGCGGCCATGTCGCGCTCGATGCGGGTGGCGCTGCCGAGCATGGCGCGCGCGTGTTCGAGCAGCGTTTCGCCGGCCGGCGTGGGCACGACGCCGCGGCGCTTGCGCAGCAGCAGCGGCGTGCCGACCGTGTCTTCGAGCTGGGCCAGGCGCTTGCTGATCGCCGAGCCGACGATGTTGGCCTGCTCGCCCGCGCGCGCGATGCTGCGGCTGTCGCAGACGGCGACGAACAGGCGCAGGGTGGTCAGGTCGAGGTCTCTCATGAAGTTCCAATCGGGAAGCAAACGGCTTCCAAAATATACCTTCAGGACTGAATCGGAACTTCTACGATCGGCGTCATTCCCTCACGACGGAGACACGCTCTTGATTCACGCCTTCCTGCCGCCGCGCGCGGTCGTCCGCGAAGTGGGCCTGCGCGACGGCCTGCAAAGCATTGCCCGCGTGCTGCCCACGGCACGCAAGCTCGAATGGATCCGCGACGCGCACGCGGCCGGCCAGCGCGAGATCGAGGTCGGCTCGTTCGTGCCGGCGCACCTGCTGCCGCAGCTGGCCGACACGGCCGAGCTGCTGGCGTATGCGAAGACGCTGCCGGGGCTCTTTGCCTCGGTGCTGGTGCCCAACCTGAAGGGCGCCGAGCGCGCCATCGCGGGCGAGGCCGACCTGATGATGGTGCCGCTGTCGGCCAGCCACGCGCACAGCCTGGCCAACCTGCGCAAGACGCCCGACGAGGTGGTGGCCGAGGTCGGCCGCATCCGCGCGGCGCGCGACGCGGCGGGCTCGAAGACGCTGATCGACGGCGGCGTGGGCACGGCCTTCGGCTGCACGCTGCAGGGCCATGTCGACCCCGACGAGGTGCTGCGCCTGATGCAGGCGCTGCTCGACGCCGGCGCCGACCGCGTGAGCCTGGCCGACACGGTGGGCTACGCCGATCCGGCCATGGTGCGCAGCCTGTTCGAGCGCGCATTGCGCATCGCGGGCGACCGCCTGTGGTGCGGGCATTTCCACGACACGCGCGGGCTGGGCCTGGCCAATGTCTACGCCGCGCTGGAGGTCGGCATCACGCGCTTCGACGCCTGCCTGGCCGGCATCGGCGGCTGTCCGCATGCGCCGGGCGCGAGTGGCAACGTCGACACCGAAGACCTGGTCTTCATGCTTGAGAGCATGGGCGTGCAGACGGGTGTCGATCTGCCGAAGCTGCTCGATCTGAGGAAGCGCGTGGCCGGCTGGCTCGACGGCGAGACACTGCAGGGCACGGTGTGGCGCGCGGGCTTTCCGAAGACCTTTGCGCTGGCGGAAGGCGTCGCCGCATGAGCACCGAAGCCAAACGCCTGCCGCTCGCGGGCATCCGCGTGGTCGAGTTCACGCACATGGTCATGGGGCCGACCTGCGGCATGGTGCTGGCCGACCTGGGCGCGGAAGTCATCAAGGTCGAGCCCATCGACGGCGATCGCACGCGGCACCTGCTGGGCGCGGGGGCGGGCTTCTTCCCGATGTTCAACCGCAACAAGAAGAGCATCGCGCTCGACCTGCGCCATCCGCAGGGGCTCGAGGCCGCGTTGCGCCTGTGCGCCACGGCCGACGTGGTGGCGCAGAACTTCCGCCCCGGCACGATGGACAAGTACGGCCTGGGCTATGCCGCGCTGGGCAAGCTCAATCCGCGCCTCGTGTACGTGAACCACACGGGCTTTCTGCCCGGCCCGTACGAGCACCGCACCGCGCTGGATGAGGTGGTGCAGATGATGGGCGGCCTGGCCTACATGACGGGGCGCCCCGGCGATCCGCTGCGCGCGGGAACGAGCGTGAACGACATCATGGGTGGCATGTTCGGCGCCATCGGCGCCATCGCCGCGCTGATGCAGCGCGCCGAAACCGGCCGGGGGCAGGAAGTGCAGTCGGCGCTGTTCGAGAACAACGTGTTCCTGGTCGGCCAGCACATGCTGCAGTACGCCATCACGGGGCAGGCGGCCGCGCCGATGCCCGAGCGCATCTCGGCCTGGGCGCTGTACGACGTGTTCACCGTGAAGGACGGTGAGCAGATTTTCCTGGCGGCCGTGAGCGACGCGCAATGGAAGACCTTCTGCGACGCGCTGGGCTTCGACGACCTGAAGGCCGACGCCACGCTGCAGACCAACAACGACCGCGTGCGCCTGCGCCCGACCTTGCTGGCCGCGTTGCGCACGCGTCTGGCCGACCGTTCGGCCGCCGAGCTGTCGGCGATCTTCGAGGCGCGGGGCCTGCCGTTCGCGCCGATCACGCGGCCCGAAGACCTGTATGCCGATCCGCACCTGCAGGCCACCGGCGGCCTCGCCGACATCCGCCTGCCCGACGGCGAGCGGGCCGGCGAGATGGCGCAGACCACGCTGTTCCCGATCACGCTCGGCGGCGAGCGGCTGGGCGTGCGCCTGCATCCGCCGACGCTGGGCGAGCACACGCGCGCGCTGCTGGCCGAGCTGGGCTACGCGCACGAACAGGTCGAGGCGCTGCATGCCGAAGCGGCCGTGGCCTGATCCTTCAAGCACCGACAAAGACAAAGAGAGACAAGACCCATGAGCCCGATGCCTTTTTCTTCTTCATCTTCTTCATTCAACCGCCGCGCGCTGCTCGGCCTGGGGGCGTCGGCGGTCGTGCTGTCGGCCGCCCGCCCGGTGTTCGCGCAGGGCGGCGACAAGCCCGTGCGCTTCATCCTGCCGATCAGCGCGGGCTCGGGCGTGGACGCCATCGCGCGCGCCGCCTCGGTTGCGCTCGGCAAGGCGCTGGGCCAGCCGGTGGTGATCGAGAACCTGCCGGGCGCCGGCGGCATCACCGGCACCTCGGCCGTGATCAAGGCGCCGCCCGACGGGTTCACGCTCGGCATGGTGTCGAACAACCACGTGATCAACCCGAGCGTGTTCAAGAAGATGCCCTTCGACGCCATCGCCGACATCACGCCCATCAGCGTGGTGGGCGCGACGCCACTGGTGCTGGCCGTGAATCCGAAGCTGCCGGCCAAGAACGTGAAGGAGCTGGTGGCGTTGCTGCGCGCGAAACCCGAGGGCTACAACTACGCCTCGTCGGGCAACGGCACCATCATCCACCTCGCGGGCGAGATGTTCATGGACGAGGCCGGCGTGAAGGCGCGGCACATTCCGTACAAGGGCACCGGGCCGATGGTGACCGACATGATCGCGGGGCAGGTCGAGATGGGCGTGGTCGCGTTGCCGGCGGTGCAGCCGCACCTGAAGAGCGGCGCGCTGCGCGCCATCGGCCTGTGCGGCCCGGCGCGTTCGCCGGCCGCGCCCGAGATTGCGACGATCGCGGAGCAGGGGCTGCCGAACTACGCGGTCGAAGGCTGGTTCGCGGTGATCGGCCCGCCGAAGATGCAGCCGGCCGACGTCAAGCGCGTGCACGAGGCCATCGTGGCCGCCTTTGCCGCGCCCGAGGTGCGCGAGGCGATGGACAAGCAGGGCAACATCGTCAAGCCCACGTCGCCCGAGCAGGCGGCGAGCTACTTCCGCAGCGAGGCCGCGCGCTATGCGGCGCTGGTGAAGAAGGCGAACGTGGTGCTGGAGTGAAGTCTTGCGCCTTCCCCTTCGGCAGAGGGGGAAGGCGAGGTGCGGGCGCTACGCCGGGCTCACCGCGCGGTACAGCGCCCGCACGAAATCCGACTGCGTGATCATCCCCGTCAGCCGCTTCTCTTCATCGATGATCGGAATGTGGTGGTGCCCGCCTTCGGAGAACAGCGGCACCAGCTCGACCACCGGCCGGTCGGCGCTGGCCACGCGCACCTGGCGCGTCATGATCTGGCCGACCACCTCGGGCTTGTTCGACATCACCGTGCGCGTGGCGCGGATCAGGTCGCGCAGCCGGCCGGCGATGCCGTCGTGGTGCTGCAGGTCGAGCTGGCGGAAGAAGTCGGCCTGCGTGACGATGCCGACCACGCGGCGCGTGCGGTCGGTCACCGGCAGCGCCTTGATGCGGTGCTGGTGCATCAGCGTCCAGGCCTCCTGCAGCGGCGTGCCGAACTCCACCGAGATCGGCGTGCGCGACATGATGTCGGCGCAGTGCAGCGTGCCCAGGCGGCGCTTGTACGACTCGAGCTCGGTCTGCTGGATGAGCGACTCGAGGTCGTCGCGGCTGATGTCGAGCACCTGGTTGTAGCGCGCCAGCACGGCGTCGATGTCGGCCTGGCTGAAGCGCGCATCGGGCGAGGGCGGGCGCGCCACCTGCACGTGCGGATAGCGCCGCCCCGTGAGCGTGTTGTAGGCCACGCCGGCCAGCACCAGCAACAGCGAGTTCACGAGCACCGGGAACAGCGCCGCCGAAAAATCGGTGGTGTGCGTGAGCACCGCCAGCAGCGCCGCCGCGCCGCCGGGCGGGTGCAGGCAGCGCGTGAAGAACATCAGGCCGATGGCCAGCGCCACGGCCACGGCGGCGGCCACGGCGGTGTCGGGAATCCAGCTGGCGCAGGCGATGCCCACCAGCGTCGACAGCGTGTTGCCGCCGATCACCGACCAGGGCTGCGCCAACGGGCTGGCGGGCACGGCGAACACCAGCACGGCGGTGGCGCCCATCGGCGCGACCAGCCACACCGCATGCTCCAGCGGCACGGCCAGCCAGCGGCACAGCAGGCCGGTGATCAACAGCCCGATGCCTGCGCCGCCCACGGCGCGCAGGCGCTCGCGCGCGTTGACGTTGGAAGGGCCCGGGAGCCAGGCGCGCAGATAGGTCCACAGTGCGGCGAATCGCATCCCCCCGTCCCCCTCAGGCTTCTTCGTGTGCCACCCGACGCCCGATGTCGGGCCAGCGGTGGTGCAGCCAGACCCAGGCGACCAGCCCGATCGTGAGCATCAGCGCGGAGGTGAGGGCCAGTGCCAGCGTGGAGTGCATCACCAGCGGTGCCACCGCGCCGGCCACGACGCCGTTGGCGGTGGAGCCGATCACGGCTTGCAATGACGAGGCCATGCCGCGGCGCTCGGGGTGCAGGTCGAGCACGAGCAGCGTGACCACCGGCACCATCAGCGCCCAGCCGAAGGCGAACACCGCCAGCGGCCACACGGCCCAGGCCACATGCGCCTGGAAGAAGATGTTGGCCACCACGTTGACCACCGAGGTGACCATCATGATCAGGAAGCCGTCACGGATCTGCCGCTTGGGCGCCACCTTGCCGGCCATGCGGCCGCTGGCGCGCGCGCCGAGCATGATGCCGCCGATGGTCAGCAGGAAGAACCAGAAGAACTGCTGCGGCTGCAGCGCCAGGTGGTCGCCCAGGAAAGCCGGCGCGGCCAGCACGTAGAGAAACATGCCGTTGAAGGGCACGCCGCTCGCGAAGGCCAGCAGGAGAAAGCGCGGGTCGGAGCACAGGTCGCGGTAGCCGCGCATCAGGTGGCGCACCTGGAAGGGCTGGCGGTGGTCCTTGTGCAGCGTCTCGGGCAGCAGCTTGTAGTTGGCGACGAACAGCACCACGCCGACGGCCACGAGGAACCAGAAGATCGAGTGCCAGCCCGCGTGCACGAACAGGAAGCCGCCCACGATGGGTGCGATGGCCGGGGCCACGCCGAAGTAGATCGTGACCTGGCTCATGACCCGCTGCGCCTCGGCCGGCGGGAACATGTCTCGGATGACGGCGCGCGACACCACGATGCCGGCACCGGTCGACAGGCCCTGCAGGCCGCGGAACAGCACCAGCTGCGTGATGTTCTGCGACAGCGCGCAACCCAGCGAGGCCAGCGTGAACACTGCCAGCCCCCACAGCACCACGGGGCGGCGGCCGAAGCTGTCCGACAGCGCGCCGTGGAACAGGTTCATGAAGGCGAAGCCGAACAGGTAGGCCGACAGCGTCTGCTGCATCTCGGCCGGCGTGGCGCCGATCGATTTCGCAATGCCCGAGAAAGCCGGGATGTAGGTGTCGATGGAGAAGGGCCCGAGCATGCCCAGCACGGCGAGCAGCACGGCAAGCGCCCAGCGCGGGGCCTGCCAGAGTTTGTCTGCGTCGGGATTCATGGAAAGGCGGCTCCGTTGTACTTGTCGTGTGTCGGTGGAAAAACGAGAACGCCCGCCGCCCGGGTGAGGGGCAAGGCGGGCGCTTGGGCTTCAGCGAACCTGGATTACAGGGTGTCGATGAAGCTGCGCAGCTTGTCGGAACGCGACGGGTGCTTCAGCTTGCGCAGCGCCTTGGCTTCGATCTGGCGGATGCGCTCGCGGGTCACGTCGAACTGCTTGCCGACTTCTTCCAGCGTGTGGTCGGTCGACATTTCGATGCCGAAGCGCATGCGCAGCACCTTGGCTTCGCGCGGCGTGAGGGAGTCGAGGATGTCCTTGACCACGTCGCGCAGGCCAGCTTGCATGGCGGCCTCGATGGGGGCCGTGTTGCTGCTGTCCTCGATGAAGTCGCCCAGGTGCGAATCGTCGTCGTCGCCGATGGGGGTTTCCATCGAGATCGGCTCTTTCGCGATCTTCATGATCTTGCGGATCTTGTCTTCCGGGATCTCCATCTTGGCGGCCAGGATGCCGGCGTCGGGCTCGAAGCCGAACTCCTGCAAGTGCTGGCGCGAGATGCGGTTCATCTTGTTGATCGTCTCGATCATGTGCACCGGGATGCGGATGGTGCGCGCCTGGTCGGCGATCGAGCGGGTGATGGCCTGGCGGATCCACCACGTCGCGTAGGTCGAGAACTTGTAGCCGCGACGGTATTCGAACTTGTCGACCGCCTTCATCAGGCCGATGTTGCCTTCCTGGATCAGGTCCAGGAACTGCAGGCCGCGGTTGGTGTACTTCTTGGCGATGGAGATCACGAGGCGCAGGTTGGCCTCGATCATTTCCTTCTTGGCATCGCGCGAGGACGATTCGCCCTCGTTCATGCGCTTGTTGATGTCCTTGAGCTCGGTCAGCGGCACCACCACGCGCGACTGGATGTCGGTGAGCTTCTGCTGCAGTTCCTGCACCGGCGGGATGTTGCGCGCGAGCACGGCGCTCCAGGGCTTGCCGGCCGCGGCCTGCTTCTCGACCCACTTGAGGTTCAGCAGGTTGGAGGCGATGCGGTTGCCGTTCTTGTCGAAGCCGCTGAAGTCGCGGATGAACTCGTCCTGCGGGAAGCCGCACTTGTCCACGATGATGCGGCGCAGTTCGCGTTCCTTCTTGCGCACGTCGTCCACCTGCGTGCGCACCAGGTCGCACAGCTTCTCGATGGTCTTGGCCGTGAAGCGGATGGTCATCAGCTCGTCGGACACGGCCTGCTGGGCCTTGGTGTACGCGGGCGTGCCGTAGCCTTCCTTCTCGTAGATCTTGTGGATCTTCTCGAACATCTCGGCGATGCGGTCGAAGCGCGAGAGGGCTTCGTTCTTGAGTTCTTCGAGCTTCTTGGTCAGGGCCTTGGAGCCGCCCTTGCCGTCGTCGTCGTCTTCCTCGTCGAATTCGTCGAAGTCTTCTTCGGCCACGTAGTCGTCGGCCTCGTTCGGGTTCGAGAAGCCGTCCACGATGGTCGAGATGACGACCTTGCCTTCACGGATGGTCGCGGCCATTTCGAGGATCGCGGCGATGGTGGCGGGGGAGGCCGAAATGGCTTCCATCATGGCCATCAGGCCGCCTTCGATGCGCTTGGCGATTTCGATTTCGCCTTCGCGCGTCAGCAGCTCGACCGTGCCCATTTCGCGCATGTACATGCGCACGGGGTCGGTGGTGCGGCCGAATTCGCTGTCCACCGTGGACAGAGCCGCTTCGGCTTCTTCCTCGGCTTCTTCCACTGTGGTGGCGGTGGGCGCGGTGTTGTTCAGCAGCAGGGTTTCGGCGTCGGGCGTCTGCTCGTACACCGCCACACCCATGTCGTTGAGCATGGTGACCACGACTTCCATGGTCTCGGCGTCGACCAGCTTGTCGGGCAAGTGGTCGGAGATTTCGCCGTGCGTGAGATAGCCGCGGGTCTTGCCCAGCGTGATCAGGGTCTTCAGGCGCGAGCGGCGCTTGGCCAGGTCTTCTTCGGAGAGCACGGTCTCGTCGAGGCCGAACTCCTTCATCAAGGCGCGTTCCTTCGCCTTGCTGATCTTCATGCGCAGCGGCTTGACCTTCTCTTCGGTGGTCGCGACGGCCGCGGGCTCGTCACCGGCCAGGTCTTCCTCGATGTCCGACAGGTCGATGTCGCTCTCGCCGGCTTCCTTGGCGGCCTTGGGCTTGCGCCCGCGCTTGGCGCCGGTGGCGGGCGCGGCGGCAGCGCCGGCGGCCTTGGGCGGACGGCCAACTTTCTTGGCGGCGGGGGCAGCCGTGGCAGTGGCCGCGGCTTTTTTTGGATCGTCGAGAGAGGTCGATTTCGTGGGCACGGTTTTCACTTTCGTTGCGGCTGCCGTTTTGGACGCGGCGGCAGCCGTCTTGGTTGCCGGTTTGGCACCGGCTTTCAGCGGTTTCTCTGCTGCGGGCTTGGTGGCAGCGCTCTTGGCGCTTTTGGCAAGTGAAGGAGCAGGCTTCTTTGAACTGGGCATACGACCTCGTTACGACAAGAAAAGACAAGCGGGATCACAGGCGCGCTGCCACGCGGACAGCACCACCATGCCCGTGCACAGGCACGGACAAAACAATTGGGAAACGAGGAATTAATTCCTCACCAGGCAAGATGTCGGGCGAACATTTGGTGTGCAGTCCTTGCGGTTATTGACCCTTTCCGCCGGAATTTACCGTTGGAGTGCGTTGCGCTAGGGGTCGGCCCGGAGGTGCTGCTGTCGCTCTTGCCTAATTTCGCCAGTTGCGAAGCCCTACATTATAGCCTGTTGCGCAAATTTCAAGCAGTATCTGTCCCCGACGCGCGAATGCGGTCTCGCAATTCGAGCCGGCGGGCTTCCAGCGCCTTGTAGCGCTCCAGGGCTTTCGGGTCTTTTCCAACCGAAGCGATGGCCTCGCTCTGCTGGGCCTTCAGGCGGTCGTCGAGCATGAAGTCGAGCACGCTCCCCAGCTCCTTGGCGGCCTCGGCCAGGTGCTGTTCTTCCTCGCCCTCGGGCACCGGCCCGGCTTCGGAAACGCTCATGAGGCGCTCGGCCAGTGGCGCGAAATCGAGCCCGCGCAGGCCTTCGCGCAGCGCCGCCCAGGGCTGCACGCCGTGCTCGTGCAGCTGGCTGTCCAGCCAGGTGAAGAGGGCGCCGTGCTCGCCCGGCAGGTCGCACAGCATCACGTGCAGCTCGTGCGACAGCGCCTCCCACTGCGCCATGTTCGACAGCACCAGCCGCACCGCCACGTCGGGCCGGCTCGGCGGCTTGCCGCGTCCGCGCAGCGGCTCGATGGGCTCCTCGAACTTGCCGCCCCAGCGCTTGCCCTTGGTGAACTTGCGCGGCTGGAACTTGGGCTTGCTCTCGTTTTCGTAGCGCGGCGGCTCGTAGTCCGGCGTCGGCGGCAGGTCCGGGTAGTAGTCACCGGGGTCGTTGCCGTAGTGGTCGGGCTCGCTGTGGCGCTGCGGGGCCTGGGACGGCGCACCGGCGCCCTTGCGCGGGCCGGGCGCGGCGGTGGCCCACAGGTCGGACAGCGCCGCGGCGTCGAGCTGCACCAGCGTGGCGATCTCGCTGAGCAGCTGCCGCTTGAGGGCGCCGTCGGGCATCGCACTCCAGAGCGGGCGCACGTTGCTGGTCATGTGGGCGCGGCCCTCGGCGGAACTCAGGTCGCAGCCTTCGCGGGCGGCCTCGAGCATGAAGCGCGACAGCGGCGTGGCCTCGGCCACGAAGCCCGCGAAGGCCTCGGCGCCGTGCGCGCGGATGTAGCTGTCGGGGTCGTGCTCGGCCGGCAGGAACAGGAACTTGATGCTGCGCGTGTCGGTGGCGTAGGGCAGGGCGCCGTCGAGCGCCTTGCGCGCGGCGCGCCGGCCTGCGGCGTCGCCGTCGAAGCTGAACACCACCGACTCGGTGAAGCGAAAGAGCTTTTGCACATGCTCGGTGGTGCAGGCCGTGCCCAGCGTGGCCACCGCGTTCGGAAAGCCGAGCTGGGCCAGCGCCACCACGTCCATGTAGCCCTCGGTGACGAGCGCGTAGCCGCGGTCGCGGAAGGCGGCGCGCGCCTCGTACAGGCCGTAGAGCTCGCGGCCCTTGCTGAAGACGGGCGTCTCGGGCGAGTTCAGGTACTTGGGCTTTTCGTCGCCGAGCACGCGCCCGCCGAAGCCGATGCACTCGCCCTTGACGTTGCGGATCGGGAACATCACGCGGTCGCGGAAACGGTCGTAGCGCTTGGCTTCCTCGTCGCTGAGCTTGCCTTCCTCGTTGTTGACGATCACCAGCCCGCTCTCGGCGAGCAGCGGATCGTCGTAGTCGGGGAACACGCTGGCCAGCGCGCGCCAGCCGGCCGGCGCGTAGCCGATGCCGAATTGCTTGGCGATCTCGCCCGACACGCCGCGGCCCTTGAGGTAGTCGATGGCGCCGGGCGCCTGGCGCAGCGCCTTGCGGTAGGCGTCGCCGGCTTTCTCGAGCACGTCGGTCAGCGTGGCCTGCTTCTGGCGCTGGCTGGCGGCGCGGGCGCGTTCGGCCGGCGAGACGTCGTCCTCGGGCACCTGCAGGCCGTACTGGCCGGCCAGGTCGTGCACGGCCTCGACGAAGCCCATGCCCGCATGCTCCATGAGGAAGCCGATGGCGTTGCCGTGCACGCCGCAACCGAAGCAGTGATAGAACTGCTTGGTCGGGCTGACCGAGAACGAGGGCGACTTCTCGCCGTGGAAGGGGCACAGCCCCATGAAATTGGCGCCGGCCTTCTTGAGCTGGACGTAGCGGCCGACGATTTCGACCACATCGGCGCGCGCGATGAGTTCCTGGATGAATGAAGCGGGGATGGTCATGGCTGCGGGGAGCGGCAAATCATACGCAAGCGCACGGGCGGCATACTGAACCCCGCCGCAAACCCACATCACGCATGAAGACGCCACTGCCTTTGCAACACGCCGCGCCGCTGCTGCGCCATCCGCTGCGCTTCGTCTGGGGCGCGCTCAAGGACTTTCGCGCCAACCAGGGCCTGCTGCTGGCGGGGGCGGTGGCGTACTACGCGCTGCTGTCCATCGTGCCGCTCCTGATTGTGAGCGTGATGGCGCTGTCGCACGTGATCGATCAGGCCGAGCTGCTGCGCACCATCGGGCGTTATCTCGAATGGCTGCTGCCGGGGCAGTCGAAAGCGATCGTGGCCGAGCTGTCGAGCTTCCTGGACCACCGCTCGGTGCTCGGGCCGGTGCTGCTGGTGACGATGATCTTCTTCAGCTCGCTGGCGTTCAGCGTGCTCGAAAGCGCGATGGCGGTGATCTTTCACCACCGCAAGGACGATCACAAGCGCCACTTCCTGGTGTCGGTGGCGATGCCGTACCTCTACATCCTGAGCCTGTGCGCGGGGCTGCTGCTGGTCACGCTGGTGTCGGGGGCGCTGCAGCTGGTGGGGCAGGAAAGCGTCGACCTGCTGGGGCGCAGCTGGTCGCTGTCGGGCATTTCGGGCCTGCTGCTGTACCTGCTGGGGCTGGGCGGCGAGATCTTCATGCTGACCTCGCTCTACCTCGTGATGCCGGCCGGGCGCATGTCGCTGCGGCATGCGCTGCTGGGCGGCGTCACGGCCGCGCTGCTGTGGGAGGCCACGCGGCGCGTGCTGATCTGGTACTTTTCGACGCTGTCGCAGGTGAACATCGTCTACGGCTCGCTCACCACGGCGATTGTGGTGCTGCTGAGCCTGGAAATCGCCGCCATGCTGGTGCTGCTCGGGGCCCAGGTGATCGCGAACTACGAGCGCCTGGACCGCACCGGCAGCACAAAGCTGCCGGCGTCCGAGATCAGCGAGGGGCCAATCGAATCGCTCCGTCCAGACGAATCACCTCGCCGTTGAGCATGTCGTTCTCGATGATGTGCTTGGCCAGCTTGGCGTAGTCCTCGGGCGTGCCCAGGCGCGAGGGGAAGGGCACGCTGGCGGCCAGTGCGTCCTGCACTTCCTGCGGCATGCCGAACAGCATGGGCGTGCCGAAGATGCCGGGGGCGATGGTCATGTTGCGGATGCCGCTGCGCGCGAGGTCGCGGGCGATGGGCAGGGTCATGCCGACCACGCCGCCCTTCGAGGCGCTATAGGCGGCCTGGCCGATCTGGCCGTCATAGGCCGCGACCGAGGCCGTCGAGATCAGCACGCCGCGTTCGCCGGTGGCTTCGGGCTCGTTCTTGCCCATGGCGTCGGCCGCCAGGCGGATCATGTTGAAGCTGCCGATCAGGTTGACCGTGACGGTCTTGCTGAACACGGCCAGCGCGTGCGGGCCGTTCTTGCCCACGGTCTTCTCGGCCGGTGCGATGCCGGCGCAGTTGACCAGGCCCATCAGCTTGCCGAGCTTGACGGCGGCAGCCACCACGGCTTGGCCGTCGGCTTCCTGGCTCACGTCGCACTTGACGAACACGCCACCGATCTCGCGGGCGACGGCTTCGCCCTTGTCAGCCTGCATGTCGGCGATCACCACCTTGGCGCCGTTGGCGGCCAGCATGCGCGCCGTGCCTTCGCCGAGGCCCGAAGCGCCACCGGTCACGATAAAAACTTTGCCGTCGATCTGCATTGAGAGTCTCCTGAAATGAGACCCGCATTATCGAAGACGGCCGCCGGCCAAAAAAAAGGCCTCATCCGAAGATGAGGCCCTGAATTGGATCCGTGAGGACCCAAGGAGACAACTGGTGGTGGTCGGTGCTTAGCGCTTGCGCGAAGCGGTGGCCGTCTTGGCAGCGGCGACGGCTTGGGTCGACACGGCGTTGAAGTTGGCTTCGGCGACGTCCGACGCTTGCTTGACGGCCTTCTGGACCGATTCGAAAGCGTTGTTGGCGGCGGCCACGGCGCTCTTCAGCACGGCGACGGCGGTTTCCGAACCGGCGGGGGCGTTCTTCGAAGCGCTGTCGACGAGGCCGACGAAGGCTTGCTGGGCTTCAGCGGCCTTGGCTTCGAAAGCCTTCGAGAATTCGGCGCTGGTGCCTTGGGCGATGTCGTACAGGTGACGGCTGTAGGCAGCGGTCTTTTCGGCCAGGGGCTGGAACAGGCTGGCTTGCAGCGTCAGCAGCTCTTGGGCGTCCTTGACGCTCAGGGCAGCCTGGGCGGTGCTCTGGGCTTCGGTCAGGGCGGCCTTGGAAGCGGTCACGTTCAGTTCGACCAGCTTTTCAACGCCTTCGAAAGCCTTGGTGGTCAGGCCGAACAGGGTTTCGAGGTTGGCTTTTTGGGCGGCGAGGATTTGGTCAGCGGTCAGGGCCATTTGAGATCTCCAGAAAGGATGATGGGGTGGTCGATTCACGTTGCGCTGCGCCTCGTCGTCTATGTTGCGGTGCAGCATGGCCTCAAGTATAGGCAGCTGAACGCGGCGATCAAGTGGTTTTTGCTGCTCTGCAGCAATTTAGAAGCGGCCTTCTAAATCCGGCCTGCGCGGCCAGAATGCGGCCATGCGTGCTTTCTATTCCGGGCAGTTCGTCCTGCCCCTGCCGCCGGGCCACCGCTTTCCCATGTCGCGCTACGCGATGCTGCGCGATCGCCTGCAGGAGCAGCTGCCGGCCGTCGAGATGGACCCGGCCCCGCGCGCCACCGACGACGAGCTGGCGCTGGCCCACACCCCCGAATGGATCGCCGCCGTCAGCGAAGGCCGCGTGAGCCCGCAGGCCATGCGCGAGATCGGCTTTCCGTGGAGCGAGGCGATGGTCGAGCGCTCGCGCCGTTCCACCGGCGCCACCATCGCCGCCTGCCGGGCGGCCTTCGCGGGCGGCGTGGCAGCCAACATGGCCGGCGGCACGCACCACGCCTACGCCGACAAGGGCAGCGGCTTCTGCGTCTTCAACGACGCGGCGGTGGCTGCGCGGCTGATGCAGGTCGAGCAGGCCCGCGCCGGCCGGCTGCTCAGGGTGGCCATGATCGACCTCGATGTGCACCAGGGCAACGGCACCGCCCGCATCTTCCAGGGCGACCCGAGCGTGTTCACGCTGTCGGTGCACGGCCAGAAGAACTTCCCGTTCCGCAAGGAGGCGAGCGACCTCGACGTGGAACTGCCCGACGGCTGCGGCGACGTCGACTACCTCGCGGCGCTGGAGCACGCGCTCGACGAGCTCGACCGCCGCTTCTCGCCCGGCCTCGTGATCTACCTGGCCGGCGCCGACCCCTTCGAGCGCGACCGGCTCGGCCGCCTCAAGCTGAGCTTCGACGGGCTGGAGGCGCGCGACCGCCGCGTGTTCGACTGGACCTGGCAGCGCCGCATCCCCACGGCCTTCGCGATGGCCGGCGGCTACGCCAGCGACATCGCCGAGACGGTGCAGGTGCAGCTGGGCACCTTCCGGGTGGCGCTCGATTACTGGCGCCGCTGGCAAAATGCCGCGCGATGAGCGCCCCCACCACACCCGCACCCACCC
>NZ_JBWKXQ010000068.1:0-38493 GCF_059423125.1 Variovorax sp. GW531-E2
CAGGACACTGGGTGCTTCCCGCAGCGAAATTAAGGAGGAGGCCGCAGGCCGGGGGACATTCGCGGAGGGAAGTACCCGGTGGCCTGTGCACGCGCCCCGAACCTCCCCGCATGAACTGAGCACGCCGCCGGAGACAATCCGCGCCGGAGGAAAACAGTTCAATGACCCATTCGACGAAGAAACGAACGCCGTCGCGTACCGCACGGCATGCTCTCGGCCTGGCACTGGCCATCGCCGGCTTTTCGGCGCAAGCCCAGACCGAAGCGGCCGCACCGCCCATGGCCGCAGCCTCGGCACCCGCCGAAGCCACCCCAGCCGCACCCCCATCCCAAACCCGCGTGCGCTACCTGCGCATGCCCCAGCAGAGCGGCGCCGATCACCTGCGCGTGGTGCGGCGCGAAGACACGGTGGGCCGCGTGGCCGGCCAGGTCGCGCTGAACGTCGCGTTCGCCGTGCTCGGCACCGGCGCGGCCGTGCAGGGTTTCTCGAAGGACGGCCTTGGCGGCACCACGCTCGAAGCGTTGCGCGACGACCCGGTGAGCGTCAACCCGGCGATGAGCGACCTGCAGGAGGCCCTGAGCAAGATCGCCACCGACATCTACCGCCGCCGCACCGAGACCGCGCTCGCCACCGCGCTGACCGACGGCTCCACGCCCGAAGAGATCGAGGCCGCGCGCCAGACGCCGAAAGAGGCCGACTCGCCGCTGGTCCCGGGGTCGTGGCACCTCGTCTACGAAAACCTGATGGGCTCGGACGAACTGTTCCGGCTCAAGTACGGCGCCTCGCTGGGGCGCGCGGGTTTCATGCGTCCGCCGATCGGCTGCAGCTACGAATCGGAGCCGCTGGCCTGGACCCAGTGGCAGGCCGACGGCTGGCAGCGGCTGCGCGAGGAGCGCACGAAGATCGTGGCCCGTTGCGTCGAGGCCATCGGCGCTGCACCCGAAAACCGCTGGTAGTCAGCGGCAGGCCGCTCAGTACAACCCGAGCTGCCGCGTGCGCAGCCGCGCCAACCCCAGCAGCGCATCCGTGAACGGCGTGGCCACGCCCGTCAGCTCGCCCAGCTCGCGCACCACGGTGACGAGCGCGTCGAGCTCGACCGAGCGGCCCGCTTCCACGTCCTGCAGCATCGAGGTCTTGAACGCGCCGAGCTTCATCGTCACCGCGTGCCGGTCCTCGGGGCTCTGCGTGATCTCGATGCCGATGCGCCGGCCGATCTCCTTGGCTTCGAGCATCACGGCCGAGATGAAGCCGCGCACGTAGTCGTCGCCCATGATCAGGTCGGTGGTGGCGCCGGTGAGCGCGCTGATCGGGTTCACCGTCATGTTGCCCCACAGCTTGAACCACACGTCCTTCTGGATCTGCGGCGACAGCGTGGTGTCGATGCCTGTGCTCTTGAGCAGTTCGACCAGCTTCTGCACGCGCGGCGTGGCCTGGCCCGAAGGCTCGCCCACGATCAGCCCGTTGCCGAAGTGGTGCCGCACCACGCCCGGCCCGTCGAGCGAGCAGCTCGCGTGCACCACGCAGCCGATCACGTTGCGCGACGGAATGGCCTTGGCGATGGCGCCTTCGGGGTCGACGGCCGCGAGCCGGTGCCCCGTGATCTCGCCGCCGAAGCCGCCTTCGAGGAACCACCACGGCACGCCGTTCATCGCGACCAGCACGATCGTGTCGGGCCCGATCAGCGGCCCGATGCGCTCGGCCACGCCGGCCAGTGCGGGCGCCTTCACGGCGATCACCACCAGGTCTTGAACGCCCAGTGCCTCGGGGTCGGCCACCGCGTTCACCGGCACGCGCGTGCGCACGTCGCCGCGCATCAAAGAGAGTCCGTCGCGTTGCAGCGCGTCGAGCGTGGCGCCGCGCGCCACCACGTTGAGGCGCTCGCCTGCCTGTGCGAGGCCGACGCCGATCCATCCGCCGATCGCGCCGGCGCCGTAGATGCAAATCTTCATGGGAACAGGCGCCTCAGTTGCGGTAGCTCGGGTCGATGCGGTCCACCTGCCGCACCAATGCATTGAACACGTCCTGCCCGGCGCCGTGCGCGGGGCTGAACTGCAGCGCGTCGCGCGTGCAGCGCTGCGCGATCTCTTCGCTCACCGGGATCGCGGCGCCCATCGAGAAGGTCGCCATCTGGATCTCGCAGGCGCGTTGCAGCGTCCACAGGATCGCGAAGGTCTGCGGCAGCGTCTGGCCCCAGGCCAAGAGGCCGTGGTTGCGGAGGATCACCGCGTTGCGATCGCCGATGCTTTTCAGCAGGCGCGGGCCTTCGTCGGCATGGATCGTGATGCCCTCGAAGTCGTGGTACGCCACCATGCCGTGCAGCTGGGCGGTATAGAAATTGGTCTGCTGCAGGCCGCCCTGCAGGCAGGCCACGGCCACGCCGGCCGTGGTGTGCGTGTGCATCACGCAGTGCGCGCCGGGCAGGCCGTCGTGGATGGCCGCATGCACCACGAAGCCGGCCGGGTTCACCGGGTAGGTCGAGCCGTCGAGCACCTTGCCCTGCAGGTCGATCTTCACCAGGTTGCTGGCCGTCACCTCGCTGTAGTGCAGGCCGAAGGGGTTGATGAGGAACTGCTTCTCGCCACCGGTCACGCTGTCGGGCAGCCGCACCGTGATGTGGTTGTAGATCATCTCGGTCCAGCCCAGCATCGCGAACACGCGGTAGCAGGCCGCGAGCTCCTCGCGCGCGGCGCGCTCGTCGGGATGGATCGAGGGATGGACCAGCGCCGACGGCGCGGTGGCGAGTGTGTTCATGGCAGTTCCTTCATGTGATCAACCTTCAGCCGTGAAGCCGACCTCTTTCACGATCGGCGCCCACTTGGCGGTGTCCTTCTTCAGCAGATCGGCCAGCTCGGCCGGCGTGGAAGACATGGCTTCCAGGCCGAAAGTGCCGAGGCCGTCGATCACGTCCTTCTGTGCGAGCGCGTTCTTCATCGCCGTGTTGAGCTTCGTCACCAGCTCGGGCGAGGCCTTGGCCGGCAGGAAGAAGGCGAACCATTCGCTGTGCGCCATGTTCTTGATGCCCTGCTCGCCGAATGTCGGCACATCGGGCGCGAAGCGGCTGCGCTTGGCACCCGACACGCCCAGGATGCGCACCTTGCCCGACTGCAGGTGCTGCGTGATGTCGCCGATGGGGCCCGACACCGCCGAGATGTTGCCGCCCAGCAGGTCGAGCATGGCCGGCTGCGTGCCGCGGTAGGCCGCGTGCTTGAGCTCGACGCCGCCCTGCTTGCCCAGCAGCGCACCGATGAAGTGCGGCGTGGAGCCCGCGGCCGGCGAGCCGTAGTTGGCGCCGGCCGGGTTGGCCTTGGCCCAGGTGAGGAACTCGGGCACCGTCTTGATGGTGGCCGGCACGGCCGGGCCCACGGCGAAGCCGAAGTCGAAGATGCAGGCCAGGCTCACGGGCGTGAGGTCGACCATCGGGTCGTAGGGCAGCTTCTTGTAGATGTGCGGGTAGATCGTGAGGATCGACGTGGGCGTCTGCAGGATGGTGGTGCCGTCGGCCGGGCGGCCCTTCACGTAGCTCACGGCGATCTGGCCGCCCGCGCCGGTGCGGTTCTCGACCACCGCGGTCTTGGCGTAGTCGGGGCTCAGCTTCAGCGCAATGCGCCGGCAGGTGGTGTCCGAGGTGCCACCGGCCGCGAAGCCGGTGACGATGGTGGCGTTCTCGAGCGCGGCAGCCTGCGCAAAGGCCTGCTGGCCGAGGCTGGCGAGCAGCGCCGAAGCGCCGGTGGACTGCAGCATGTGGCGGCGGGTGAAGGTCATGTCTGTCTCTTTTCGGATGGGTGAGGAGGGAACAGGATCACGACTCGTCGCGCAGCCAGGTGACCGCGCCCGAGTGGGTCACGGCGCCCTGGTGGGCAGGGCGCACGGTGAGCGCGTATTTTTCCAACAAACCACCGTGCGCCGCCCCCGCGTTTACCTCACGTCCGGCCAGCCGCGACGCGATTTCTTCGGCGCTCAGTTCGACCGAAATGCTGCGCGCCGCGGCGCGTGCATCGATGGCCACCATGTCGCCGTCGCGCAGCACCGCGATCGGCCCGCCGTCGGCCGCCTCGGGCCCCGCGTAGCCGATGCACAGGCCGCGCGTGGCGCCCGAAAAACGCCCGTCGGTCAGCAGCGCCACCTTGTCGCCCATGCCCTGGCCGTACAGCAGCGCGGTGATGCCCAGCATCTCGCGCATGCCGGGGCTGCCCCTGGGGCCCTCGTTGCGGATGACGATCACGTCGCCCGCTTCGTAGCGGCGGTTCTGCACGGCCGCCTGCGCTTCTTCTTCCGAGTTGAAGACACGCGCCGGACCGCGGTGCACCAGCGTCTTCAGGCCCGCCGTCTTGAGCAGCGCACCGTCGGGGCAGAGGTTGCCCTTGAGCACCGCCAGCCCGCCGTCGCGCGTGATCGGGTTGCCCGCTGCGCGCACCACGCGGCCGTCGGGCGCGGCGGCGTCGGCCACTTCCTCGGCCAGCGTGCGGCCGGTGAAGGTGAGGGCATCGCCGTGCAGGAAGCCCTGCTCCAGCAGCGTGCGCAGGATCACGCCCGCGCCGCCGATGTAGTACACGTCGCGCGCCAGGTACTGGCCGCCCGGACGCAGGTCGGCAATGAGCGGCGTGCGCGCGAAGATCTCGGCCACGTCGTCCAGGTGGAACTTGATGCCGGCTTCATGCGCAATGGCTGGCAGATGCAGCGCGGCATTGGTGGAGCCGCCCGTGGCCGAGACCACGGCGCAGGCGTTTTCGAGCGCCTTGCGCGTCACGATGTCGCGCGGCAGCGGGCCGTCGCCCATCACCGCCTTCATCAGCTGCTTCGCGGCGCGGCGCATCAGCGGCGCGCGTTCGCTGAACACCGCGGGCACCATGCTCGAACCGATGGGCGCCAGGCCCAGCGCCTCCGACACCATGCCCATGGTGTTGGCCGTGAACTGCCCCGCGCAGGCGCCGGCCGTGGGCAGGCAGGCGCGGCTCATGGCGTCGAGCTCGTCGTGCGTGGCGGTGCCGGCCAGCACCTTGCCGATGGTCTCGTAGGTGTCGACCACGTTCAGGTCGCGGCCATCGGGACCGGGCATCTGCCCCGGCAGGGCAGAGCCGCCATGCACGAACACGCTGGGCACGTTGCAGCGGACCATGCCCATCATCAGGCCCGGCAGGTTCTTGTCGCAGGCGCCGATGGCGAAGATGCCGTCCCACTGGTGGCCACGCGTGGACGCTTCCACGCTGTCGGCGATGAGCTCGCGCGAGATCAGCGAGAAGCGCATGCCCGAGTGCGCCATCGTCAGGCCGTCGCTCACCGACACCACCGGGCATTCGTGCGGCGTGCCGCCGCCGGCGTAGATGCCGGTCTTGGCGTGCTGCGCCTGCTCGCGCAGGTTGAGGTTGCACGGGCTCATCTCGCCGCCCGTGTGGAACACGCCGACGTGCGGGCGCGCGATGTCCTCGTCGTCCTGGCCCAGCGCATGCAGGAAGCTGCGCGTGGTCGCGCGGATCGTGCCCTCGCGGATGGTCGCGGAGCGGAAGCGTTTCGTGGGGTCGGTGGGCGTGGTCATGCGGCTGGCGGAAGCTGGCTCGTGGAAGGGCGGGGCGTCAGAACATGCCGTTCTTGTTCGCGGCGGTCTCGGGCACAGGTTGCACCACGTCCCAGTGCTCGACGATCTTGCCGTTCTCGAGCTTGAAGATGTCGACGATGGCGCTGCCGCGCGTGCCCGGCTCGCGCACCGCGTTCACATGCAGGATCACGTAGTCGCCGTCGACGAAGCTGCGCTTGATCTCGCTGTGCGACTTCGGAAACTTCTCGCGCAGGAAGGCGATGAACTTGCGAAAGCCCTCGGGCCCGTCGGCCGCCGTCGGGTTGTGCTGCACGTAGCGGTTGCCCACGTACTGCAGCGCCGCGTCGGCGTCCTTCTGGTTCAGGCCTTTTTCGTAGAAGGCGAGCACGGTCTGGCGGTTGGCTTCCTGCCGGGCCTGCGCGGTCGAGGCCGGGCCCGTCTGGGCGCAGGCGCCCAGGAGCAGGGCGGCTGCAGCGGCGAAAGCCGCGAGGGTGGTGCGTCGCATCGAAATGTCCTTGAAAGGGGATCAGTAGCCGTTGGGCGCGGTGGCGCCCGGCGCGGCCTTGTACTTCGCGAGCAGTTGCTTGGCGGCGGCCGCGAGCAGGATGGTGTCGACGCCCACGGCCACGAACAGCGCGCCGGCCGCGAGCCACTTGCGTGCCTGCTCCTCGGTGGTCGACAGGATGCCGGCTGCCTTGCCGGCCTTGCGGATGCGCGCGATGGCGTCGGCGATCGCGGCCTGCACCTCGGGGTGGTTGGGCTGGCCCACGAAGCCCATCGAGGCCGACAGGTCGGCCGGGCCGATGAACACGCCGTCCACGCCCGGCGTGGCCGCGATGGCGTCGATGTTCTTCATCGCCTCGACCGTCTCGGCCTGCACCAGCAGGCAGGTCTGCGCGTTGGCTTCGTGCAGGTAGTTCGGGTAGGCCTGCCAGCGCGAGGCGCGCGCCAGCGCACTGCCCATGCCGCGGATGCCTTCGGGCGGGTAGCGCATGCCCTGAACCAGCTGGGCGGCCTGCTCGGCGGTGTCGACCATCGGCACCAGCAGCGTCTGCGCGCCGATGTCCAGGTACTGCTTGATCAGCGTGGTGTCGCCGACCGGAATGCGCACGACGGGATGCGAGCGCTGCGCCTCGGGTTGCGCCGACCACGCGCTGGAAATGCCCTGCAGCTGCGCGAGCACCGAGCGCACGTCGTTGGGCGCGTGCTCGCCGTCGACCAGCAGCCAGTCGTAGCCGGTGCCGGCCAGCAGCTCGGCCACGTAGCCGTCGCCCAGGCCGACCCACAGGCCGATCTGGGGTTGGCCGGCCTGCAGGGCCTGCTTGAAGGTGTTGAGTGGGGTGTGCATGAAAAAACTCGTCAGACGAAACGGAAGGCGATGGAGCCGAGCGGGCCGTAGTCCGCGTGGAAGGTGTCGCCCGGCACGGCATTGGTCGGGCGCGTGAACGAACCGCCCAGCACGATCTCGCCGGCTTCGAGACATTCATCCCACGGCGCGAGCTTGTTCGCGAGCCAGGCCACGCCGGTGGCCGGGTGGTTGAGCACGGCCGCGGCCACGCCCGATTCTTCGATCACGCCGTTCTTGTAGAGCAGCGCGCTCACCCAGCGCAGGTCGACCGCGTCGGGCTTCACCGGCCGGCCGCCGAGCACGATGCCCGCATTGGCCGCGTTGTCGGCGATGGTGTCGAACACCTTGCGCATGGCCTTGGTGTGGCGGTCGAACTGCTCGATGCGCGCGTCGATGATCTCGATGGCGGGCACCACGTAGTCGGTGGCGGCCAGCACGTCGAAGATGGTCACGTTGGGCCCCTGCAGCTTCTTGCCGAGCACGAAGGCCAGCTCGACCTCGATGCGCGGCGCGATGAAGCGCGTGAACGGGATGTCGCCGCCCTGCTCGAAGAACATGTCGTCCAGCAGCGTGCCGTAGTCGGGCTCGGTGATCTGACTGGCCTGCTGCATGGCGCGCGACGTGAGGCCGATCTTGTGGCCCTTGACGATGCGGCCTTCGGCGATCTTGTGCTTCACCCATTCGCGCGAGATGGCGTAGCCATCCTCGATGGTCATCTCGGGGAAGCGCTTGGAGAAGTGCTCGACCTGCACGCGCGACTTCTCGCTCTCGTGCAGTTCGGCGGCCAGTTGGGCGATGGTGGCGGTGGAGAGCATGGGGGCTCGCTTCTTTTTTATGATTTGTTGAACAGGGGATGCAGGTTGCTGTGCTTGCCGTCGTACACCTGCCCCGGCGCTTCGTCGATCTGCAGGGTGATGCCGATGTGGCGCTGCTTGAAGACAGGTTCGAAATGCGTGCGCACGGCGGCCAGCAGCTCGTCGCCGGCTTTCTTCTTCACCGCCTCGGAGCGGCCCGAGGCCATGCGCAGGTTCAGGTACACGAAGGCGTAGTCGGCCCGGCCGTCGGCCACCGCGTAGTGCGCGGCCGGGTAGGCCAGCACGCGCGTGCCGCCCGTGGGGAACATCGGCTTGCCGGCCTCGTCGCGCTGTTCGAGCATGCTGTCGGCCAGCGTGCGGCACAGCGCCGACAGGTCGGTCTCGGCCTCGATGTTGGGCGTGTACAGGATCACCAGGTGCGGCATGGTCGTGCTCCGTTCAAACCACCGACATCGTCGCGGCCGTGCAGGTCACCGCGAAGATCGGGATGGCCTTCATGTGGAAGATCTCGCCCTTGCCGCGCGCGGCCGCGGCCACGCTCAGGAAGGTGCGGATCTCGAAGCCGCCCTGGCCCGCTTCGCGGTAGGTGGCCTCGTCGCCGTAGTCGGCCTGCGAGAGCAGCGCCTCGCGGTCGTTGGCGCACCAGCGGCGCATGAACTCGGCGTCCCACTCGGCATTGACCTTGCCCGAGTCGGGCGTGGCCGGCCAGTGCGAGATGCCGCCCGTGCCCACCAGCGCGATGCGCTCGGGCACCTTGTCGCAGGCGCGGCGCAAGGCCTCGCCGAAGGCCCACGCGCGGTGCAGCGGCGTGAGCGGCGGGCCCTGGCAGTTGATGTTCACGGGAATGACCTTGGTGTCGAAGGTCGGCGTGAGGAAGTTCAGCGGCACCATGATGCCGTGGTCGAACTTCCATTCTTCCGCGTAGGCCACGTCCACCGTCTGCATCACCTCGCGGATCAGGCGCTGCGACAGCGCGGCGTCGCCGGGGATGGTGTGCTTCTCGATGCCCAGCCACTTCGGGTCTTCGATCGGACCCTCGTAGCTGTCGGCCATGCCGATCGCATAGGCCGGCATGTTGTTCATGAAGAAGTTCGCGAAGTGCTCGGCCGCGATGACGATCACCGCGTCGGGCTTGGTCGCGCGCATCGCCTCGCCGAAGCGATGGAACTGCGCGTGGAACTCGTCCTTCACCGCCGGGTCGGCCAGGTGCGCGCGGCCGGTGATGCCGGGGGCGTGGCTGCACACGCCTGCGAATACGAGACTCATACGCCTGCCACTTTCTCGTCGGTTCCGGTTGTCATTGCATAGATGCCGGCGCGCACCGGGCCGTACTTGCGCACGCCTTCGCGCATGGCTTCCAAGTAGTCCGCCCACGCCACGCCGAGCAAGGGCGCGAAGTGCATCAGCAGCTGGCCGTTGCACCCGAGCACGTAGAGCTTGCCGATGTCGCCGCTGCCGATGGCTTCGCGCTCTTCGTCGTTCAGGTCGTAGCCCGCCAGCAGCGTGGCGCGCGTGTCGCCGCCTTCACCGAAGCGGCGCTGCACCTCGGCGTCGCGGTTCAGCGCGAACAGGAATTTCTGCATCGCATAGAGGCTCATGGTCAGCCCTCGATCTGGATGTTGGCCTTGCGGATCACGTCGCCGTACTTCGCGATCTCGCTGCGGATGAACTCGGCAAAGCGCTCGGGCGTGCCCGACAGCGACGCGATGCCGCCCTTGTGGAAAGCCTCGGTCACCGCTGGCGACGCAAGCGCGCGGTTCACTTCGGCGTTCACGCGTTGCACGATGGCGTCGGGCGTGCCGGTCGGGGCCAGCAGGCCGTTCCACGAATTGGACTCGATGGCCACGCCCTGTTCGGCCAGTGTGGGTATCGCGGGCGCGTACTGCGAGCGCTGCGCGGTCGCCATGCCCAGCGCCACCAGCTTGCCGGCCTGCACATGGCCGCGGAACTCGGGCCAGTTGCCGAACATGACGGTCACCTGGCCGCCGAGCAGGTCGGCCAGCGCCGGGCCCTGGCCCTTGTAGGGCACGTGCACGATGTCCAGGCCCATCTGCAGCTTGAGCATCTCGCCCGACAGATGCGCCGAGGTGCCGTTGCCGAAGGAGGCGAAGCTCAGCGTGCCGGGCTTGGCCCTGGCCTGGTTGCGCAGGTCGGCCAGCGTCTTCAGGCCGCTGCCCGGATGCGTGGCGAGCACGTGCTCCGACATGCCCATGAGCGCGACCGGGCGCAGGTCCTTGAGCGTGTCGTAGGGCAGCTTGCGCACGAGCGTCTGGTTGGCCGTGAAGCTGTTGGCCACGCACACGAAGCTGTAGCCGTCGGGCGCTGACTTGGCGACCGCGTCGACGCCGATCACCGTGCCGGCGCCGGGTTTGTTCTCGACGATCACCGGCTGGCCCAGCGCCTTGCCGAGTTCGAGGCCGACGAGGCGCGCGACGAAGTCGGTGGTGCCGCCGGGCGTGAAGGGCACGACGATGCGCACCGGCTTGGCGGGCCACGCCGTTTGCGCGCGTGCCAGTGCGGGCAGGGCCGCGAGTGCGGCCGCACCCTGCAGGAGCGCGCGGCGTTGCAGCGTCATGCCACGCCCCAGTGGGGGATGTGGTGCGAGCCCATCGACACCGCGATGTTCTTCGGCTCGCAGAACACTTCGTAGCTCCAGGTGCCGCCTTCGCGGCCCGTGCCCGAGGCCTTGGTGCCGCCGAAGGGCTGGCGCAGGTCACGCACGTTCTGGCTGTTGACGAAGCACATGCCGGCTTCCACGGCGGCGGCCACGCGGTGCGCCTTGCCGATGTTCTCGGTCCAGACGTAGCTGCTCAGGCCGTAGGCGATGTCGTTGGCCAGCTCGATGGCGTGCGCCTCGTCCTTGAACGGGATCAGGCAGGCGACCGGGCCGAAGATCTCGTCCTGCGCGATCTTCATGCGGTTGTCGACGTCGGCGAACACGGTGGGCATCACGTAGTTGCCCTTCTTCACGCGGTCGGGCAGGTTGGCGGGCGCCTCGAGGCCGCCGCACAGCAGCGTCGCGCCTTCCTTCGGGCCGAGCTCGATGTAGCTGCGCACCTTGGCCAGGTGGGCTTGCGAAATCATCGGGCCGACGATGGTCTTCTCGTCGAGCGGGTCGCCCACCGTGATGCGCTTCGCGCGCTCCGCGAACTTCGCGGCGAAGTCGGCGTAGATCGACTGCTGCACCAGGATGCGCGAGCCGGCCGTGCAGCGCTCGCCGTTGTTGCTGAAGATCATGAACACGGCCGCGTCGAGTGCGCGGTCGAGGTCGGCGTCTTCGAAGATCACGAAGGGGCTCTTGCCGCCCAGTTCCATGCTGAACTTCTTCAGGCCCGCGCTCTTCACGATGCGGTTGCCGGTGGCGGTGGAGCCGGTGAACGAAATGGCGCGCACGTCGGGGTGCGCCACCAGCGGCTCGCCGGCCTCCTTGCCGTAGCCGTGCACGAGGTTCAGCACGCCGGCGGGAATGCCGGCTTCGAGCGCCAGCTCGCCCAGGCGCGCGGCCGTGAGCGGCGACAGCTCGCTCATCTTCAGCACGGCGGTGTTGCCGAAGGCCAGGCAGGGCGCGACCTTCCAGGTGGCGGTCATGAAGGGCACGTTCCACGGGCTGATGAGCGCGCACACGCCCACCGGATGGAACAGCGTGTAGTTCAGGTGCGTGGGCGTGGGATAGGTGTGGCCGTCCACCCGCGTGCACATCTCGGCGAAGTAGTAGAAGTTGTCGGCCGCGCGCGGAATGAGCTGCTTGCCGGTCTGCGCGATCACCTGGCCGCAGTCGTTGGTTTCGGTCTGCGCGATCTCGGGCACGTGCTTGGCGATGAGGTCGCCGAGCTTGCGGATGAGCTTCGCGCGCTCCGGCGCGGGCAGGCCGGCCCACTTGGGGAAGGCGGCCTTGGCGGCGGCCACGGCGGCGTTCACTTCGGCCTCGCCGCCCGAGGCGACTTCGGCCAGCACGTCCTGCGTGGCGGGGTTGACGGTTTCGAAGTAGTCGGCGCCTTGGACTGGCTTGCCGTCGATGAGGTGATGGATCTGTTGCATGGGCGTGAAGGTGTTGCGGCCTTGCGGCGGTGTGTCGTCAGTCGAGCTTGATGTCGCGCGCCTTGATCAGCGCGTGCCACTTCTTGCGTTCGGTGTCCACGAAGCGGGCCATCTCGGCGGCGTCCGTGGGGCGGGCTTCCCAGCCGGCGTCGTAGAGCTTCTGCTTCACGCCGGTGTCGTTCATGCTTTTCAGCAGGTCGGCGCCCAGGCGCGCCTGGATGTCCTTGGGCGTGGCGGCCGGTGCCACCAGCCCCTGCCAGGTGTAGGCCTCGACGGCGTAGCCGAGCTCCTTGGCCGTCGGCAGCTGGGGCAGTTGCGGTACGCGCTCGGACGACATGGCCAGCAGCGGGATTACCTTGCCGGCCTTCACGGCGCTGATGCCGCTGGGCAGGTCGAGCATCATCAGCGGCACCTGGTTGCCCATGAGGTCCTGCAGCGCAGGTGCGCCGCCCTTGTAGGGAATGTGCAGCAGCGAGACGCCGGCTTCGCGCTGGAACAGCTCGTAGGCCAGGTGGTGCGGGCTGCCGGTGCCCGGCGTGGCGATGCTGTACTTGCCCGGCGAGGCCTTGAGCGCGGCGATGAGCGCCTTGGCGTCGCTGAAGCCCGCGCCCGGCGCGGCCGTGATGATCAGCGGCGAGCGGCCCATCATGCCGAGCAGCGCGAAGTCTTTCTCGGCGTCGTAGGGCAGCTTCTTGTAGAGCGCGGGGTTGTAGACCAGCACGCCGTTGTCGGCCGAGAACACGGTGTAGCCGTCGCCCGGCGAACGCGCCACGTTTTCCGACGCGATGATCGCGCCCGCGCCGGGGCGGTTGTCGACCGTGACGGGCTGTGCGAGCTGCTGCGAGAGCTGCGCGCCGGCCGTGCGCGCGAGGTAGTCGGTGCCGCCGCCGGCCGGGTAGCCCACGACCCAGCGCACGGGCTTGGTCGGGTAGGCCGAGGCGGTCTGTGCGGTCGCGGCCGGTGCGAGCAGCAGCGTGGCGGCGCTGGCCGCCACGAAGGCGGCAGCAAGGCGGAAGGTCCGGGTTCTGGCGGTCGTCATGGCGGTGTGTCTCCGTTTTTTTGAAAAGGGGGTGGCGCAGTCGATCAGCGCGCGGCGATGGTGTTGACCAGCGCGCCGATGCCGTCGATCTCGGTCACGACCACGTCGCCCGGCTGGCAATCGACCACGCCGTCGGGCGTGCCGGTGAGGATCAGGTCGCCCGGCGACAGCGTCATGAAGCGGCTGAAGTACTCGATGAGGAAGGGCGCGTCGAAGATCATGTCGCGCGTGTTGCCCTGCTGCGTGACGGTGCCGTTCACCGTGGTGCGCAGCGCGAGCGCCATCGGGTCGGCCACGTCGGCCGCATCGACGAACCACGGGCCCAGCGGCGTGCAGGTGTCGCGGTTCTTCACGCGCAGGTTGGGGCGGTACCAGTTCTCGAGGTAGTCGCGGATCGCGTAGTCGTTGGCCACCGTGTAGCCGCCGATGAAGTCGTAGGCGTCGTCGCGCTTCACGTGCTTCGCGGTCTTGCCGACCACGATGGCGAGTTCGCACTCGTAGTGCATGAACTTCACGTCGGTCGGGCGGTGCGTGAGCTGGCGGTGGCCGATGAGCGTGCTCAGGCCCTTGACGAACACCAGCGGTTCCTCGGGCGCCTTGAACTCCAGCTCTTTGGCGTGGTCGGCGTAGTTGAGGCCGAGCGCGAGGATGGTGCGCGGGCGCGCCGTGGGCGCGAGCGGCGGCAGCCACACGAGCTGCTCCTGCGGCACGACGCGGCCGTCGGCCAGCCGCACGGCCGCGTCGGCCTGGCCGTTGAATTCGTGCGCGGTGCCGGTGTGCTCGCGGCCTTCGAAGATGACGCGTGCGTGCTTCATGCCGTTGCTTCCTTCACCAGCGTGTTGCTCAGGGTCTCGAACCCCGGCGCGGAGATGTCGATGCGGTCGCCCGCGCGGGCCAGCGGACGGCCCAGGTCGCAGCCGAGCATCAGCACGTCGCCGTGCGCCAGCGTCATGAACTCGCCCACGTCGGCCAGCAGCTGCGGCGCGGGGCGCACGAGCTGCGAGAAGTCGATCGACTGCTTCAGCTCGCCGTTGATGCGCACCTCGACGCGGAACTGCGCCGGGTCGGCCACCTCCTGCGCGTCGCGCAGCGCCGGGCCGATGCCCAGGAAGCCGTCGACGCACTTGAACTTCACCGGTGGGCGGAAGAAGCTCGCATGCGGGATCGACAGGTCGTTCAGCAGCACGAAGCCTTCGATGTCGCCCTCGGCGCCGATCACCATGCCGATGCTGGCGCCGACTTCCACGTCGGACACCGCGGCGGGCACGGTGACAGTGCTGCCGTGCGGGCTCCAGGTGTTGGCCGTCTTCACGTAGAGCACGGGCGCCTTCGGCGGTGCCTTGTAGGGCGCCTCGGTCATCTGCGGCGCGAGTGCCGCGGCCTCGGCGCGGAAGTTCAGCAGCGTGCCGTACACGGTGCCGGTGGGGAGAAAGGAGGAGGTGGTCATGGTTCGGGTTGCTCCAGCGCGATCAGTTCGTCCAGCAGGCCGTAGAGCTGCGTCAGCTTGGCCTTGCCCAGCGACTGCTCCATCCAGTCGTAGTGCGCCTCGATGCTGGTGCCCAGGCGCTTCACGAGCTTCATGCCGTGCGGCGTGGCCTCGACCACGGTGCGGCGCTGGTCGGCCGGGTCGCGGGCGCGGGTGATGAGGTTGTCGCGCTCCATGCGCGCCAGCACGCCCGTGAGGCTGGGGCCGAGGATGAAAGCCTCGCGCGCGACGCGGCCGGTGTCGACCGCGCCGTGCTCGCCGAGCACGCGCAGCACGCGCCATTGCTGGTCGGACAGCGCGTGCTCGCGCAGGCTGGGCCGCGTGTGGGCCATCACGGCTTCGCGGGCCTGCAGCAGCAGGCGCGGCAAATTGCGGTGCGTGAAGGTGGTGCTCAAAAGCTGTGCCTCTCAGAATTATTTAACATGTTAAATGAATGCCGAGAAAACACGCCTGCGGGATAACCCTTGCGGGTCGTCGGGTGCTCAGTCGATCGTGGTGCCGGAGGCGCGGATCACGCGCCCCCAGCGTTCGGTTTCGCTGCGGATGTAGGCGGCCAATTGCTCCGGCGCGCCCGCACCGTGCGCCCCCGGCGCGGCCGGCTCGAAGCCCTCGCTCTCGAGCTTCTGGCGCAGCGCGGGTTGCGCGACGAGGCGGGCGATCTCCTGGCTGCAGCGGTCGATGAAGGCCTTGGGCGTGCCCGCGGGCGCGACCACGCTCTGCCACGCCACCGCCTCGAAATCGGCGGTGCCCGCCACGCCCGACTCGGCCACGGTCGGCACGGCGGGGAAGGTCGGCTGGCGCTTGCGCGAGGTCACGGCCAGCGCGCGCAGCTTGCCGCTGCGCACGTGCTGCAGGGCCGGCGCGATGTCGGTGAACATGAGCTGCAGCTGGCCGCCGAGCAGGTCGGTCAGCGCGAGCGCGCTGCCCTTGTAGGGCACGTGCACCATGTTCGCGGCGGTCGCGACCTTGAACATCTCCGCGCCCAGGTGCTGCGGGCTGCCGTTGCCGGCGGAGCCGTAGCTCAGCGCGTCGGGCCGCGACTTGGCGAGCGCCACCAACTCGGCCAGCGTGTTCGCCGGCACCGACGGGTGCACCACCACCATCAGCGGCACCGCGCCGATGAGGCCGACCGGCGCGAAGTCTTTCGCGGGGTCGTACGAGAGCTTCTTGTAGAGCCACGGATTGATGGCGAGCGTGGTGCTGGTCGCGACCAGCAGCGTCGTGCCGTCGGGCGCGGCGCGCGCCACCTGCGAGGCGCCGATGGCGGTGCCGGCGCCGGGCCGGTTGTCGACGATCACGGTGCGGCCCAGCGCGGAGCCCAGCTGCTGCGCGATCAGCCGCCCGAGCATGTCGGTCGTGCCGCCGGGCGCGTAGGGCACGACGATGGTGATGGGCTTCTCGCCTTGTGCGCGCACGAGGGCGGGACCGGCGGCGCAGGCGGCGGCGGACAGCGCGCCCAGATGGCGCAAGGCATGGCGACGGTTCATTGGCTTGTCTCTCTTTCTTTTTCGGATGTCGGTGCGGCCACCACGGCGGCGCCGCGCAGCAGGTCGACCAGCGCGAGCGCGTCGACCGGCACGGCATGTCCGCGCCAGGCCACGTGCTGGTCGGGGCGCGAGAGGACGAGCGGCCGGTCGTACACGGCGGTGGCGGCCGAGGCGCGGATGTCGAGCGTGCGCAGCGGCAGGCCGCGCGCCGCGGCGGCGGCTTCGAGCGGCGCGACATCGATCGCGGGGTCGAAGCGCAGCAGCGTGTAGCCCTCGCCGGGCATCGCCATCGCGTCGTACAGCGAGCGGCCGTCGTCCAGCCACAGGTGCGGCGTGCGGCAGCCCGGCACGGTCGAGGGCGTGAACTCGTACATCGTGTAGGCGGGCGCGGCCTCGCCGTCGTAGGCGATGAGCGGCGAGCCCTCGTAGAAGTAGCCGAAGTTGAGACCGCCGCAGCAGTACTGCTGCACGTTCAGGTCGTACAGCGCCTGGCCGCGCGCGGCGCGCAGCGCGTCGCCCTCGGGCCCGGGCGCCTCGATGTTCTCGGGCACGCCTTCGCGCTGGCGCTGGAGCGCGAGCGCGTGGTTCATCGCGAACCGCGACACCTGCTCGGTGATCGGCTGGCGCTCGGCCTCGTGCGCCGCGAGCGCGCCTTCGGCCAGCCAGCCGTGCAGCCGGCCCGCGAGCAGCCACGAGAGGTTCATCGCATCGGCGATGCCGGCGTTCATGCCGTAGCCCGCCATCGGAATCCACAGGTGCGCGGCGTCGCCGCAGATGAACACGCGGCGGTCGCGGAAGCGGTCGGCCACGAGCCGGCGCCCGACCCAGTCTTCGTTGGAGATCACCTCGTACTCGAAGTCCTCGCCCACGCCCAGGATCTGGCGGATCGCCCAGTCGCGGTCGATCGAATCGAAGTCGGTCTCCTCGGGCAGCAGGTAGTTGTGCAGCAGCCAGGTCTCGCGCCCGTCGATGGCGTACACGTTGCCGCAGCGGCGCGGGTTCAGCGCGAAGGTGGCCCAGGCCGGCGGGTGCTTCAGCAGGCCCAGCAGCGCGGGCGCACGAAAGTACGTCGACTGCACGCGGCCCACCACGTCGGTGCCGTGCAGGCTGGCGCCGATCTTCTTGCGCACCGTCGAGCGGCTGCCGTCGCAACCGACGAGGTACTGGCAGCGGATGCGCACCGTGCGGCCGTCGTCCAGGTCCACGCCCGTGGCCCACACGCCCTCGTCGTCCTGCTCGAAGTCGTCGATGCGCGTGCGGTTGCGGATGCGCAGGCCGGGCGTGCCCTCGGCATGCGCGAACAGCACCGGCTCGAGAAAGATCTGGTTGATGCGGTGCGGCGGCTCCGCCGTGGGCCACCAGGTGTCGGGGCCGCCGGTGGCGGTGTAGCGCTCGCGGCGCGCGGGGATCGGAATGCGCGACAGCTCCATGCCCGTCACGGCCGTGCGGTAGGCCACGTCGTTCGGGTAGTCGGCCGGCAGGCCCGCATCGCGCAGCGCCTGCGCCACGCCCAAGCGGCGGAACACCTCCATCGAGCGCGCCGCCACGTGGTTGCACTTCACGTTGGGTGGCTCGCCGCGGTGGCGGATCTCGGTCATCAGTACGTCGATGCCGCGTTGCGCCAGGTCGATGGCCAGCGTCAGCCCCACGGGGCCGGCGCCGACGATCAGCACCTGGGCTTGCAGTTGCTCGGTCATGGGTTGCTTGTCTCCAGATTCTTGTGAGGCGCCATTACAGTGCCGAACCGGCTCGCGGAAAAAGTGAAACTTTCATGGCCATTCATAAAAAACCACTATCAATGCGCGGCGTGCCTTCTGTGAGGCAGCTGCGTGCGTTCGCGGCCGTGTACCACAGCGGCCAGCTGTCGAGCGCGGCGGCTGCGTTGTCGCTGACGCAGCCGGCCGTCAGCGTGCTGCTGCGCGAGCTCGAAGCGCGGCTCGGCGTGCGCCTGTTCGACCGCACCACGCGTTCGCTGCAACGCACCGAGGCCGCGAACGAGGCCATCGCCTATGCCGAGCGCGTGCTGGCCGAACTCGATGCGCTGGGCACCGGCATGGCCGAGCTGGCGGCGGGCCGGCGCGGGCGCGTGCGAATCGCGGCCACGTCCACCATCGCGCAGACGCTGATGCCGAAGGCCCTGCGCCGCTACCTCGACCTGCATCCCGACGTGAAGGTCGCCATCGAAGACTGCGCGCCCGGGCAGTTCGTGGAGAAGGTCCTCGGCGAGCAGGTCGACTTCGGCGTGGGCACGCTGCAGGCGCGCACGCCGGGGCTGGACCAGCGCGTGTTCGTGCACGACCACCTCGCGGTGATTGCCGACCGCGAGCTGCGCCTGCCCGGCACCGACCGCATCACCTGGCGGCAGCTCGCGGGTCATCCGCTGATCACGGTCAAGCCGGGGTACGGCGTGCGCAGCAGCATCGACATCGCCGCCGCAACCGCCGGCGTGCGGCTGGACATCGCCTACGAGGTGACGCTCTTGACCACGGCGCTCGCGATGGCGGCCAGCGGGCTCGGCCCGGCGCTGCTGCCGGCATCGATCCTCGCGCATGCCGACCACACGCGGCTGGTCGCGCGGCGGCTCATGCGTCCGACGGTGGCGCGCAACATCGCGGTCGTGACGCGGCAGGGCCGATCGCTGTCGCCGGCCGCGGCGGCGTTCGCGGACCTGCTGGTGCGCGAATTCGCCATCGCCTGAACCGCGCCCCCTAAACTCGCTGCATGGCCAAGGACAAAACAACTTTCGTCTGCAGCGAATGCGGCGGCACCAGCCCCAAGTGGCTCGGCAAATGCCCGAGCTGCGGGGCATGGAACACACTCATCGAACAGGTCGCCGGCGCGGCCAACGGACCGGCCAACAACCGCTTCGGCACGCAGTTCGCGTCGCTCGCGGGCGCCTCCGAACTCGCCACCCTGTCGGAAATCGAAGCCACCGATGTCGCGCGCACGCCCACCGGGCTCGACGAGCTCGACCGCGTGCTCGGCGGCGGCATCGTGTCGGGCGGCGTCACGCTGATCGGCGGCGACCCGGGCATCGGCAAGTCGACGCTGCTGCTGCAGGCGGTCGACGCGCTGCAGCGCGCGGGGCAGAACGCGCTGTACGTCACCGGCGAGGAAAGCGGCTCGCAGGTGGCGCTGCGCTCCAAGCGGCTCGGGCTCGACCACTCGCAGGTGCAGGTGCTGGCCGAGATCCAGCTCGAAAAGATCATCGCCACGCTCGACGCCACGCGACCGGCCATCGCGGTGATCGACTCCATCCAGACCGTGTACTCCGACCAGCTCACCTCCGCGCCCGGCTCGGTGGCGCAGGTGCGCGAATGCGCGGCGCACCTCACGCGCTTTGCCAAGACCAGCGGCACGGCCGTGGTGCTGGTGGGCCACGTCACGAAAGAAGGTGCGCTGGCCGGCCCGCGCGTGCTCGAGCACATGGTCGACACGGTGTTGTACTTCGAAGGCGACACGCACTCGAGCTTTCGCCTCGTGCGCGCCATCAAGAACCGCTTCGGCGCGGTGAACGAGATCGGCGTGTTCGCCATGACCGAGCGCGGCCTGAAGGGCGTGACCAACCCGAGCGCGATCTTCCTGAGCCAGCACGCCGAGCCGGTGCCCGGCAGCGTGGTGCTGGTCACGCTCGAAGGCACGCGGCCGATGCTGGTCGAAATCCAGGCGCTGGTCGACAACGGCGGGCCGAGCCCGCGCCGCCTGTCGGTGGGCCTGGACCGCGACCGCCTCGCGATGCTGCTGGCCGTGCTGCACCGCCACGCGGGCGTGGCCTGCATGGACCAGGACGTGTTCGTCAACGCGGTGGGCGGCGTGCGCATCAGCGAACCCGCGGCCGACCTGGCCGTGATGCTGGCCATCACCTCGAGCCTGCGCGGCAAGCCGCTGCCCAAGGGCTTCATCGCCTTTGGCGAAGTGGGCCTGGCCGGCGAGGTGCGGCCCGCGCCGCGCGGCCAGGAGCGCCTGCGCGAAGCGGCCAAGCTGGGCTTCAGCGTGGCCGTGGTGCCGAAGGCCAACGCGCCGCGCAAGGGCACGAAGGAGATCGAGGGCCTGACCATCCACCCGGTCGACCGCATCGAGGAAGCGATGGACGTGGTGCGACGGCTCGACTGACGCGCACCCGCACGACAACCCCCCCCACCAGGAGACCCCCCATGCAACTCATCGTCTCCGCCGGGCTGATCGCCGTGGTCGTGCTGTGGGGGCTGGTGTCTCCCGCGTCGCTCGACCGCGTGTTCAGCACCGCGCTCGCCGACATCACGCGCAACTTCGGCTGGTTCTACCTGTGGGTGGTGCTCGGGCTGGTGGTGCTGGCCTTCTTCCTGGCCTTCAGCCGCTTCGGCGACCTGAAGCTGGGCGACGAGGACGACGAGCCCGAGTTCTCCATCGGCGCCTGGTTCGCGATGCTGTTCGCGGCCGGCATGGGCATCGGCCTGGTGTTCTGGGGCGTGGCCGAGCCGATCTCGCACTACGCGAACCCGCCGCCCGGCGTGATCGCCGGCACGCCCGATGCGGCAGGCGTGGCGATGCGCTACGCCTTCTTCCACTGGGGGCTGCACCCCTGGGCGATTTACGGCATCGTCGGCCTGTCGATTGCCTTCTTCAGCTTCCGCCGCAAGGCGCTGCCGCTGGTCAGCTCGGCCACCGAGGCGCTGCCCTGGCGCTTCGTGCAGCGGCTGTCGCCGGCCTTCAATGTGCTGGCCGTGGTGGCCACGGCCTTCGGCGTGGCGGCCTCGCTGGGCATGGGCGCGACGCAGATCAACAGCGGGCTGCACGCGGCCTTCGGCACGGACATCGGCCGCTGGACGCAGGCGGTGATCATCGTGGTGACGACGGTGCTGTTCATCACCTCGGCGGTCACCGGCGTCGAGCGCGGCGTGAAGTGGCTGTCGATGGGCAACCTGGTGCTGGCGGCGCTGCTGGCGCTCACGGTGCTGATCGTCGGGCCGACCATTGCCATCGTCGAGACCTTCACCAACACGCTGGGTTCGTACCTCGCCGAGTTCGTGCGCATGAGCCTGCGCATGAACCCGTTCCGCAACAGCTCGTGGGTGGCCGACTGGACGCTCTTCTACTGGGCCTGGTGGCTGGCGTGGTCGCCGTTCGTGGGCCTGTTCATTGCGCGCGTGTCGCGCGGGCGCACGATCCGCCAGTTCATCCTGGGCACGGTGATCGCGCCCACGCTGGTGGGCTTCGCGTGGTTCTCGGTGTTCGGCGGCGCCGCGCTCAACTTCGAGATCTTCCAGGGCGTGCCGCTGGTCGAGTCGGTGAAGGCCGACGTGTCGACCACCATGTTCGTGATGTTCCAGGCCATGCCGATGGGCGGGCTGCTGTCGATCGTGGCGACGCTGCTGGTGTTCGTGTTCTTCGTGACCTCGGGCGATTCCGCGACGCTGGTGCTGGGCATCATGAGCACGAAGGGCAATCCGAACCCGCCTGCCCGCGTCAAGATCACCTGGGGCGTGCTGGTGGCGGCGATTGCGCTGAGCCTGCTGTTCGCAGGCGGCATCAAGGCCATACAGACGGCGACCATCGTGTTCGCGCTGCCGTTTGCGTTCGTGATCCTGCTGATGGCGCTGTCGGTCACGCTGGCCATCCGCGACGACTGGAACGCCGAGCAGAAACGCGAACGCGAGCTGCGACGCAAGATGCGGCAGCTCGTGAACTGGTAGGACGGACAAAAAAACGCCCGGCGCGCGGTGGACACGCGCCGGGCCTACCCTCCCTACCTTCCCTGGCCTTCTGTGTTCTTTGCTTGCTTAGCTTCCGATGTGCATCGTGAACGCCGGCCCGTTGTTGAGCACGCACTGGCCGCTGCCCAAGGTGGCGGAGTTCATCGTGTACTGGCAACTCAGGTTGCCGCCGCGACTGCCGGTGGCGTTCGCCACCCCGGCGGTGCGCGAGCCGGCCACGCGGGTCGCCTCTCCCTGAAACTGTTCGGCGCCGATCTGTGCATTGAAGTGGCCACGGCCGTTCATGTCGTTGGTCACCGTGCCCCCGACGGCGCCGTAGCGCGCGGCTTCGGCGTTCGACGGATAGAGCCGCGCGCTGAAGGTCTGTGACACAGGCCCCGGTGCGACGGCGTAGCTTTGCTGCGACGGCGCGATGGGAGCGGGTTGCCCGAGCGGCACCACGTAGCAACCGCTGAGGACGGTGCCCGCGAGTGCGGCGGCAAGGGTGAGTCGAACGATGGTGACGGAACGCGGGATGTTCATGCGTTTCTCGGTGGCCCGGGCAGATGCCCGTGCGGCGAAATGTGCCCGCACCCGCCCCGGCACCGCGTGCCTTTCGCCGGGAGTACCGCTTTCTGCGCCCGGCGGTAGCCACGGCGGCTACTGCGACGGGGTCGGGGCCGCACAATCGCGGGCCGTTTCCCGCTGCCGCCGAATGAAATCCACCGCACCGCCCATTGCCGCCGTCATGGTCCACGTCACCGATGTGAACGCCGCACTGCGCTGGTACGCCGACGCCTTCCCCGATGCGGTGCCGATGTCGATCGGCTCGCCGGCCTTCGAGTGCCTGTCGGTCCACGGCGTGCTGCTGGAGCTCGTGCCGGCCGACGCGAAGGTCGGCGCCGGTGCCTCGGGCTCGGTCGTGTACTGGAACGTCGCCGACTTCGATGCGGCGCTGGCCCACCTCGAGGCCTGCGGCGCGCCGCTGTACCGCGGCCCGCTGCGGCTCGAGGGCGACGAGCACATGGCACAGGTGCGCGACCCCTGGGGCAACTGCATCGGCCTGCGGGGGCCTTCCACCGGGCGGCGACAATGCGCCCCATGAATTTCCAGAAATTGCTGGTGCCCGTGGGGGCCGTCGTTCTCCTCGGCCTGTCCTGGCACCAATACGGATGGGGCGGCGTGGCGTTCGCCGGCGGTGCGATCGTGATGTTCCTGCTGATGCACTTCAACCGCACGATGCAGGTGCTCAAGCGGGCCGCCGATCGGCCCATCGGCACGGTGGCGAGCTCGGTGATGCTCAACGCCAAGCTCAAGCCCGGCGTGACGCTGATGCACGTCATCGCGATGACGCGCGCGCTCGGCGAGCAGCGTTCGCCCGAGAACGAGCAGCCCGAGCTGTACCGCTGGACCGATGCCGGCGGCTCCTACGTCGACACCGTGTTCAACGGCGGCAAGCTGCAGAGCTGGACGCTCACGCGGCCCGAGACGCCGGCCGACGAAGAAACGCCCGCGGCCTGAAGGCGGCGCGGGCGTTTCGCCTGATTCAGAACCTCAGAACGGCGCGTCTTCTTCTTCGGGCGTGTCGGCCTGCGCCGCAGGCGCGGTGGCAGTAGCCGCAGCCTTGGGTGCTTCATCCGGCGGTGCCGCCGAGAACGCCGCCTCGCCGCCCAGCGCGTCGAGCAGCGCCGGCACCAGCTGGCCGAGTTCGCCGGTGGCAATGGCCACGTCGGCGTCGAAGTTGTCTTCCTTCTTGCCACCCGCCGCGCCGTCGCCCGTGCCTTCGAGGAAGGTGATCTTGCGGATCAGCAGGCCGTGCGTCAGCTCGAAGGACACGCGGTCGTCCCAGGTGAGCGCCAGGCGCGTCGGGCGCTTGCCGTCGGTGATGTGCTGCTTGACCTCGTCGATGTCCAGCGCGTGCTTGGCGTAGCGCACCACGGCCTTGGAGTCGTCCGAGGCCTTGAGCTCGCACTCGCGGTCGATGCTGAAGCCGGCCGGCGGCTCCTGCGTCAGCAGCCAGTTGGCCATGGCGGCGGCCGGCTCGATCTGCGTGTTGATCAGCGCCACGGCAAAGCCGTCGAGCGACTTCACGAGGCTGGTGACCACTTCGTCGGCGCGCGCGGCGTTGCCGCAGTTGATCACGAGGCGGTTCTCGGCCTTGTCGATCCACACCGTGACGCGCGCGCTGCGCGTGAAGGCCATGGGCAGCAGCTCCAGGGTGATGTCTTCCTTGAGCTCCTTCTTTTCCTTCTTGCCGGGCTTGCGGCCGGTGGTGGTCTCGATCTGGGCGCAGCGCTCGTCGAGCTTGCGGCGCACCACGGAGCCCGGGACCTGCTTGCTCTCGATCATGTACTCGACCAGCCACTGGCCGTCGATGGACTCCACCAGCGGGCCGTTGGCCTCGCCGCGCGGCTCGACCCAGCCGGCGGACTTTTCCTGCGAGGGGCCGCAAGGCACGAAGCGTTGCTTGGCCAGCCCTTCTTCTGCCTCGGTCAGTGATTGGGACCAGGCAGGTTCGATGCGATAGACGATGACGTTCTTGAATACGGACACGGGAACCCTTTTTCCACTGGTTGGCACAACCGGCCATTGTCGGGCACCCGGTTCCGGGCTCGGCCGTAAAATCGAAAGCTTTTGCGACTTCCCAGTGGGTCGCCCCCCCACACCGCTCCCAAAGGAATCAGGAAATGAGCTCGATCCCCCCCTCGCTGGACGACCGTGACGGCAAGATCTGGATGGACGGCGAACTCGTGGACTGGCGCGACGCCAAGATCCACGTGCTGAGCCACACGCTGCACTACGGCTGCGGCGCCTTCGAGGGCGTGCGCGCCTACAAGACGGCCGACGGCGCCACCGCCATCTTCCGCCTGGCCGAGCACACCGAGCGCCTGTTCAACAGCGCCAAGATCCTGCGCATGAAGATCCCGTTCTCGCAGGAACAGCTGAACGAAGCCCAGAAGCAGGTCGTGCGCGAGAACAAGCTCGAAAGCTGCTACCTGCGCCCCCTGATCTGGATCGGCTCCGAGAAGCTGGGCGTGAGCCCCAAGGGCAACAAGATCCACGCCATGGTCGCGGCCTGGTCGTGGGGCGCCTACCTCGGCGAAGAGGGCATGCGCCGCGGCATCCGCGTGAAGACCTCCAGCTACACCCGCCACCACGTCAACATCACGATGACGCAGGCCAAGACGGTGAGCAACTACACCAACTCGATCCTCGCCAACATGGAAGCGCTGGACGACGGCTACGACGAAGCACTGCTGCTCGACGCGAGCGGCTTCGTGTCCGAAGGCGCGGGCGAGAACGTGTTCGTGGTCAAGGGCGGCGTGGTCTACACGCCCGACCTGTCGGCCGGCGCCCTGAACGGCATCACGCGCAACACCATCCTGCACATCTGCAAGGACCTGGGGATCGAGCTCGTGCAAAAGCGCATCACGCGCGACGAGGTGTACGTGGCCGACGAAGCCTTCTTCACCGGCACGGCCGCCGAAGTGACGCCCATCCGCGAACTCGACCGCATCGAGATCGGCAACCGTGGCGACGGCGGCGCGCGCGGCCCGGTCACCGAGAAGATCCAGTCGGCCTTCTTCGACATCGTGAACGGCAAGAACCCCAAGTACGCCCACTGGCTCACGAAGGTCTGAGGAACAACATGTCCACCAATGCAGTCGTCGAACTCCTCGCGAAGGAGCTCAACCACCAGGGCGGCGTGTTCTGCCCCAGCCCCAAGGCCGACATGAAGCTCTGGAACAGCCACCCGAAGGTCTACCTCGACGTGGCGCGCACCGGCGAAGCCAAGTGCCCGTACTGCGGCACGGTGTACCGCCTGAAGGCGGGCGAGACCGTGTCCAGCCGCCACTGAGCGGCCAGACAGAAAAAAGAAACCGGCCCTCGCGGCCGGTTTTTTCGTTTCAGCTTTGCCGGGCTCGGGGCCACAGGCCGCGCCACGGATCGGGGTCCTGCGATTCCTGCGCCAGCCGCAGGTAGACCATCGCGATCCACAGCACCGCCAGCCCGATCTGCGCATCGCGCATGGCCGAGTTCACGCTCGACGCGATGAGCGCGATGAGCGTCGCGGCCAGCGCGTAGCGGCCGGCGATGTCGGGTCGGCGCCAGGCCTGCCAGACGGCGACCAGCATGATCGCCAGCAGGCTCAGGATGCCCGGGATGCCGCTTTGCGCGCCCACCCAGAGGAAGTCGTTGTGCGGCATGTTGGAGTCGGCGAACAGCGCCGGGCCGCGCTTGTGCCACTGGTCGGTCCAGCCGCCGATGCCCCAGCCCGCGACGGGCTGGTCGGCGATCATGGCGCCGGTGTCGCGGTACATGTAGTAGCGGATGATCCAGCTGCCGTGGAACACGGCGCCGGTCTGCGCCTTCTCGAGTTCCTCGATGCCGGTCTCGACCTTCTGCTGCAGCTGCGGCAGCTGGTACAGGCTCGCGCCGATCACCACCGCGCCCAGGATCAGCGCCGCCGACAGCGCCTTCAGGTGGTTCTTCCACTGGTGCAGGCAGACCACCGGAATCACCAGCAGCAGCGCCAGCACCGAGGTGCGCGACGTGAGCGGCAGCGCGACGACGGCGCCCAGCCCGAGCACGAGCGCGAAGGCCGCCAGTGCGCGCAGGGGCCGGTGCCCCGTGATCTGCGACAGCCCGTAGACCGCCGCGCTGGCCGCGACGATGCTGAACAGCAGCGCGTTGCTGATCGACTTGTTGCCCACTTCCATCACCACGCCGCGCAGCGCGCCCGGCACCGGAAAGCCCAGGCTGTAGTGCAGCACGATGAGCACGATGTTGAGCGCCGCGATCAAGAGGAAGCCGCGCAGCGCCCACAGCGCCTCCTCGCGCGTGAGCGCCATCGCCATCAGGAAGGTGAAGGCGATGCGCAGTCCGTGGAACAGGTTGGAGGGGGTCTCGGGGTAGTGCGGCCGCACGGCCAGCACGATGAAGGTCCACGCCACGTAGGCGACCACCGGCCACCACAGCGGGTTGGCGCGCAGCCGCGCATAGCGCTCGCGCAAGCCGCCGCCCACCAGCAGGGCGAGCAGCAGCACGATGGCCGACAGGTAGGTGACGCCGACCGGCATGAACACCACCAGCCCCCAGAACATGGCCGCGGGCCGAACGATGTGCGATCTCTGCATAGGGGCGGGATTTTAGGTTGGGGCTTTCACCCGAACCTGACTTGTCCCTGCGCGTCCGCGGGCGTCAGTGCGGTGCGGCGATGGTGCCCTTGGCCGGCAGGCAGATCACGAAGCTCGCGCCGCCACCCGGGCGGTCTTCGCAGCGCACCGAGCCGCCGTGGCGCTCGGCGATCGACTTCACGAGCGCCAGCCCCAGGCCGACGCCGCCGTTGCGCTCGCTGGCGCCCGGCAGGCGGTAGAAGGGCTCGAAGATGCGTTCGCGCAAGGTCGCCGGCACGCCCGGCCCGCGGTCGTTGACGCGCACCGTGGCGTAGCCGCCGGCGCTGCCGAGTTCGACGCTGATCTCGCCGGCGCCGTAGCGGCGGGCGTTCTCGAGCAGGTTGCGGATCGCGCGGCGCAGCAGGCGCGACACGCCCGGCACGGTGAGCGTGGCGTTGTCGGTGCCTTCGGCCAGGTCGAGTTCGGCGTTCACCTGCGCGCACTCTTCGGCCGCCAGGCCGGTCAGGTCGACGGCTTCGATGGTGCCCATGTCGGCCTCGCTGGCGTCGAGCCGGCTGGCCAGCAGGATCTCGTCGATGAGCTGGTCGAGCTCGCCGATGTTGCGCGAGATTTCCTCGCGCGCCGCCGGGCTGGGCTGGTCGCCCATGAGCTCCAGGCCCATGCGGATGCGGGTGAGCGGCGAGCGCAGCTCGTGCGAGGCGTTCGCCAGCAGCGACTTGTGGGAGCGCACGAGCTGCTCGATGCGTTCGGCGGAGGCATTGAATCGCTTGGAGAGATCGGCCACTTCGTCTTGTCCTTCCTCGATCACGCGCGCCGAGAGGTCGCCCTCACCCCAGCGCTGCACGCCGCGCTGCAGGGTCTCGAGCCGCTGGGTGATGCGCCGCACGATCGGGTAGACGCCCAGCGCCACCGCCACGCCCACGAGCGCAATCATCCAGCCCAGCCCGAACGGGGTGCGCCAGGGCGCGAAGCCGCCGGTGCCGGTGGGGCGCTCGCGCGGCGCCACGCGCAGCGTCATGTCGCGGCCGTCGCTCAGCTGCACATCGAACTCCAGGCCCTGGCCGGGCACGCGCATGGCCTTGCCGGTGCCGATGGTGCGGTCCTGGCTGTCGAGCACGACCACCTCGCGCGGCACCGGCGCCAGGCGCTCGCGCTCGGCCTCGGCGGCCACGCGCACGATCCAGTTGGCCATCAGCGTGAGGATGACCACACCGCCGACCACCGCGAGCCAGATGCGGACGTAGAGGTGGCGGCGGTAGAGGCTGCGCAGCATCGCGGGGCGGTCCTGTCAGGTCAGTCTTGCTGCTTGGCGAACACGTAGCCCACGCCGCGCACCGTCAGGATGCGCTTCGGGTTCTTCGCGTCGACCTCGATGGCCGCGCGGATGCGGCCCATGTGCACGTCGATCGAGCGGTCGAAGGCTTCGAGCTCGCGGCCGCGCACGGCTTCCATGATCTGGTCGCGCGTGAGCACGCGGCCCGCGCGCTCGGCCATCGCCACCAGCAGGTCGAACTGGTAGGAGGTGAGGTCGGCCAGCGCGCCGGCCACCGACACGGTGCGCGCGTTGCGGTCGATCTCCAGCGTGCCGAAGCGCATCACCGTGGAGGCTTCGGCCTCGGTGGCGTTCTCGCTGCGACGGCGCAGCACGGCGCGGATGCGCGCCAGCAGCTCGCGCGGCTCGAAGGGCTTGGGCAGGTAGTCGTCGGCGCCGATCTCCAGGCCGATGATGCGGTCCATCGGGTCGCCCTTGGCCGTGAGCATCAGCACCGACACCTTGGCCAGCGGGCCGGGCAGGGCGCGGATGCGACGGCAGACCTCGAGGCCGTCGGTGTCGGGCAGCATCAGGTCGAGGATCACCAGGTCGGGCGCGTGCTGCTGCAGCTGCTCCAGGCCGGTGGCGCCGTCGCCGGCGTGGTTGAAGGCGAAACCCGACTGCGTCAGGTACTCGCCCACCATCTGCGCCAGGCGGGCGTCGTCTTCGATCATCAGGAGTTGGGGGGTGCTCATGCGCTTCATGGTCGTTCACCGGGAGCAAGCGGGCTTGAACGCTCCGTAAAGTTGGGTAAACGCAGCATCGCCCTGTCAACCTGGATCGCTGCGAAAAACATAGCGCCTCGCCCAGGTTGCGTGGGCGCCATGCGGCAATGATGACGTACCGGGGCGCGGTTGCGTGTGTCAACACGCACCGCCGCCCCCGGGCGCAGGCCGGTCAGCCCGCGGCCTGCAGGTGCAGCCGCAGGGCCAGCGCGGCCGACAGTGGCAGGTCGATGGGCGCGTCCGTGCTGCCCGGGGCCTGGGCCAGCGCCTCGAACAGGGGCAGGGCGTCGGCCATCGGGTTGATGTCCTTCAGCGTGGCGGCGGCGGCCGAGCGCGGCGCCGTTGCCGTGCCGGCGGCATCGCCGACCAGCGACCAGTCGAGGCTGGCCACCGTGCGGGCCGTGCGCTCGGGCGCGATCACCAGCGCCACGGCCAGCAGGCCGCGGCTGTCGGTCACCGAGGCCAGCGCGCCGACCGTGGGGGCGTCGTAGCCCACCAGCAGCACCGGCGTCTGGTCGGCCGCGCACTGCACGGCCGCTTCGAGCAGGCCGGCGGCAAAGCTGTGGCCGTAGGCCGAGACGGCGTTGCTGGCCGCCATGCAGCCGGTGCCGATGGTCCAGTAGCCCACGGCCGCGTTGTGCACCGAGTTGTGGAACTTGGTGGGCGACAGCATCTTCGGGTCGCCCGCGAGCGTGCTGCACATGTAGTCGTTGATCGACAGGTCGCCGTGCGCCGACGTGAACACGCAGGGCACGTCGGCCGCGGGGCGGTCGGCGCCCGCGATGGCCGCGGCGGCCACTTCGAGCGCCAGCGCCACGGTGTCGGGCGCGCGGCGGCGCTCGGCCGGGGCCAGCACCTGCGGCGAGGGCCGCTTGGCGGGCGGATCGGCCAGCGCGCCTTCGCCGCGGAAGGCCGCGCGCGCGGCGTCCCAGCCGGGCAGCGTGGGGGTCCAGAAGGCGGGGCCTTCGATGTAGAGCGTCGGAGGCGTGTTCATGCGGCCACCGCCTTGCCGAAGACCAGCGCGCAGTTGTTGCCGCCGAAACCGAAGGAGTTGGACAGCGCGTAGCGCACCTCGCCCGTCGCGGGTTCGAGCTTGATCTGTGGGCCGAAGCCCTCGTCCAGCGTGCGCGTGTTGACCGTGCCCGGCATCAGGCCGCGCTCGATCGCCAGCAGGCAGACCACGGCTTCGACGATGCCCGCGGCGCCCAGCGTGTGGCCCATGAAGCCCTTGGTCGAGCTGGCGTGCGTGCGCGCCGGGAAGCGGCGCGCCACCAGCGCGCCCTCGACCTCGTCGTTCTTCTGGCTCGCCGTGCCGTGCATGTTGATGTAGTCGATGGCGTCGGCGGCCAGGCCGGCGCGCGCCAGCGCGTCGTCGAGCGCGCGCTCGGCGCCCAGGCCCTCGGGGTGCGGCGTCGACATGTGGTGTGCGTCGCTCGCCTCGCCGTAGCCCAGCAGCTGCGTGGCGTTGTCACCGGCCTGCACGCGCTCGACCAGCGCGAAGCCCGCCGCTTCGCCCAGGCTGATGCCCTTGCGGTCGGCGTCGAAGGGACGGCAGGGCTCGGTGGAGACCAGCTCCAGCGAGTTGAAACCGAACAGCACGCTGCCGCACAGCGTGTCGGCGCCGCCGACCACGGCCGCGTCGGCCAGGCCCAGGCGGATCAGGCGCTCGGCCGAGGCGAACACCTTGGCGCTGGACGAGCAGGCGGTGGAAATCGTCTCGCTCGGGCCGTCGATGCCCAGCACCTGCTGCACGAACATGGCCAGCGAATGCGGCGTGTGGACGGCCGCGCGGCGCTGGTCCGGCGGAAAGTTGCCGTCGGCGTCGAGCTGCGTGTAGGCCAGCTCGGTCTCGCCGATGCTGGCCGTGGAGGTGCCGAGCACCAGCGCGATGCGCGTGGCGCCGTACTTCTGGCGCGCGGCCGCGACCGCCTCGAGGAAGCCGTCGGCCTGCAGGCCCAGCCAGGCCAGCCGGTTGTTGCGGCAGTCCCAGAACGCGGCCGATTCGGGCAGGCGGACGTCTTCCAGGCCGTCGACGCGGCCGATCCAGGTCGGCAGCGGCGCCTCGCCGAAGTCGTTGGCGCGCAGGCCGCTGCGCGAGTGCGCGAGTGCGTCGGCGTGCGCTTCCTTGCCGACGCCGACGGCCGAGGTGGCCGTGTAGGCACTGATTTGAAGGGGAGAAATTCGGGACGGCACGATGGATGTGGGAGCAGGCGACAGGCGAAAGGGCGTCGGCGACAGAAGAAAAAGCGGGAAAGCGCAATTTTCACGCAATGAATGTCGCAGCCTACCAGCGTTGCGTATCAGGTTGCGTCGGCTGTTTCCTATAGATGACAGCTCCGGCGCAGGCCCTATTGACGCTCGCCGTCGCCTGTGCGGGCCGCCATGCGCGAGGCCAGCGCCACCAGCAGCAGCACCGGCACGCCCAGCAGCGCGGTGGCGGTGAAGAAGGTGCTGTAGCCGTAGGCGTCCACGAAGGCGCCCGAATAGCCGGCGATGAACTTCGGCAGCAGCAGCATCAGCGAGCTGAACAGCGCGTACTGCGTGGCCGAGTAGCTGATGTTGGTCAGGCTCGACAGGTAGGCGATGAAGGCCGCCGAGGCGATGCCGCCGGCCAGGTTGTCGGCCGAGACCACGGCGATCAGCGCCGTCAGGTCGTGCCCGCGCGTGGCCAGCCAGGCGAACAGCAGGTTGCTCGCGGCGCTGAGCACGGCGCCCAGCATCAGCACCCGCATCACGCCCAGGCGCATCGACAGCACGCCGCCCACGAAGGCGCCCACCAGCGTCATGATCACGCCGTAGATCTTGCTGACCGTGGCCACCTGGTCCTTGGTGAAGCCCATGTCCACATAGAAGGGGTTGGCCATGATGCCCATCACCACGTCGCTGATGCGGTAGATGGCGATCAGCGCCAGGATCAGCGCCGCCTGCCACTTGTAGCGACGGATGAAGTCGGCAAAAGGCTCGATCAGCACGCTTCGCAGCCATTCGCCCGCGTTCTTCGCCTTCGGCAGCACGCGCCGCACCGGTTCGGGCGACAGCAGCACCGTGAGCACACCGACCGCCATCGAGGCCGCCATGACGAGGTAGGCCGTCTTCCAGGCGCTGTTCTGGTAGGCCGCCGCGCCGGTGACCGCCACGGCGGGCGCCACCTCGGCCCAGGCCGCGACCCACAGCACGCCGGCGCCGGCCCAGATCATCGCGAGCCGGTAGCCCGTTTGATAGGCGGCGGCCAGCGCGGCCTGCTTGCGCGTCTCGGCCGATTCGATGCGGAAGGCGTCCAGCGCGATGTCCTGCGTGGCCGAGCCGAAGGCCACCAGCAGCGCGCACCAGATCAGTGGCTGCAGCCCCAGGCGCGGGTCGTTCATCGCCATGCCGATCAGCCCGACGATCACCATGCCCTGCGCCAGCAGCAGCCAGCCGCGCCGGCGCCCGAGCAGCGTGGTCAGCGGCGGCAGCGGCAGCCGGTCGACCAGCGGCGCCCAGACCCACTTGAAGCCATAGGCCAGCCCGACCCAGCTCAGGTAGCCGATGGTGGTGCGGTCGATGCCCGCCTCGCGCAGCCGGAAACTCAGCGTGCCCAGCACCAACAGCAGCGGCAGGCCGGCCGAGAAACCCAGCGCGAGCATGCGCAGGGTGGCGGGTTCGAGGTAGACCTTGAGCGCGTCGCGCCAGGGCAGCGCGGCGCTCGCGGGGGCTTGGGTGGGTTCGGCGGGCGGTGCGGACATGAGTGGGGGATTGTCCATGAGCTATGGAGGACATCGGCGCGCCCGCTCGTCTCCATTTGTTCCTATCATCCGGGCACCTATGTGCACACGATGCGAACGCCCCCTTTCCGCCCTCTCCGAAGCCTCGGCATGGAACCCGCGCCGGGCCTTCCTGCTGGCCGCCGCCGGTGCGGCGCTGAGCGCGCCGGCGCTGGCGCAGGTCAATGTCGGCAATGCCTCGGTGGCGCGCAACCTCGTGCCCGCCGACCAGATCGAAGCGGCCGGCGTGCAGCAGTACGGCCAGCTGCTCGAACAGGCGCGCGCCAAGGGCGCACTGGCCGGTGACGGCAACCCGCAGCTGCAGCGCCTGCGCACCATCGCGCAGCGGCTCATTCCCTTCGCCCTGCCGTGGAACACCCGCGCGCGCGAGTGGAAGTGGGAGGTCAACCTGATCGGCAGCAAGCAGATCAACGCCTTCTGCATGCCCGGCGGCAAGATCGCCTTCTTCACCGGCATCCTCGAGCAGCTCAAGCTGAGCGACGACGAGGTCGCGATGGTCATGGGCCATGAAATGGCGCACGCGCTGCGCGAACACGCCCGCGCGCGCATGGCCAAGAGCGTCGGTACCGGCGCGGCGCTGTCCATCGGCGCGCAGCTGCTGGGGCTCGGCCAGGTCGGCGACCTCGCGGCGCGCGCCGGCACGCAGCTCATCACCCTGAAGTTCAGCCGCAGCGACGAGACCGACGCCGACCTCGTGGGCCTGGAGCTCGCCGCGCGCGCGGGCTACGACCCGCAGGCCTCGGTGTCGCTGTGGAAGAAGATGGCCGCCGCCTCCAAGAACCAGGGCGGCCTGAGCTTCTTGTCGACCCACCCGAGCGGGCCGGACCGCATCGCCAAGCTCGAGGCGAACGTGCCGAAGGTCGAGAACCTGTACCGGGCGGCCGCGCGCAAGTAGCTGCGCTGCGCTTCCCGCCGCGCTCAGTCGGCGGTGATGTTCCCCTTCTTCACCACCGTCGCCCAGCGCTGCGCGTCCTTCTGGATCAGCGCGCCGAACGCCGCCGGCGTCGAGCTGGCGGGCACCATGCCCTGCGACTCGAAGGACTTCGCCACCTCGGGCGACTTCAGCACCGCGGCGATCTCCGTGTTCAGCCGCGCCACCACGTTGGCCGGCGTGCCCTTGGGCGCGAGCACGCCGTACCACATGTCGACGTTGTCGGCGGTCACGCCGGCCTCGGCCAGGGTGGGCACGTCGGGCAGCTGCGGCAGGCGGTGGCTGCTGCCGGTGGCGAGCGCCTTGAGCTTGCCGGCCTGGATGTGCTGCAGCGCCACGTGCACCGGCAGGAACATCGCGTCGATGCGCCCGCCGAGCAGGTCGGTGACGGCGCCGGCCGTGCCCTTGTAGGGCACGTGCAGCAGGTCGGTGCCGGTGCCCTGCATCAGCAGCGCCATCGACAGGTGGTGCGGCGTGCCGACACCGGGCGTGGCGTAGGTCAGCTTGCCGGGGTTGGCCTTGGCGGTGGCCACCAGCTGCGCGAGCGAGCCCGCCTTCTGCGTGGCCGGGTTGGTCACCAGCAGCAGCGTGCCCCACGAGGTCTGCGACACCGGCGTGAAGTCGGCCACCGGGTCGTAGGCGAGCGACTTGTACAGGCCCTTGTTCATCACCAGCGTGTTGACCTGCACCAGCAGCGTGTAGCCGTCGGGCTTGGCGCGCGCCACCTTCTCGCTGCCGATGTTGCCGCTGGCACCGGCGACGTTCTCCACGATCACCGGCTGGCCGAGCACGGCGGGCAGGCGGGCCGAGAGTTGGCGCGCGATCAGGTCGATGCCGGTGCCGGGCGTGTAGGGCACCACCAGCGTCACCGGCTGGTCGGGCCAGGCGTGGGCCGCAGCGGCGCTGGCCGCAACCAGCAGGGTGGCGAAGGTCCGGGTCAGAAATCTCATGGGGTCTTGTCTCCGTCTTGATCTGTGAATTGGCCGGCGCTCAGAGGTACGACGCGCGCGCCTTCAGCGCCGCCGGGTCGTAGCCGGCCACGCGCTTGTAGTGGTCCGAGATCGCCTGCAGCTCCTGCTGCGTGACGATCGCGTCGAGGTTCTCGACGCGCTTGCCGCCCGAACGCTCGAACACCTCGCGCAGGATGGTGTCGGGCGGGTTGCTGCGGTTGGTCAGCACCACGTCGGTGGTGGCCTTCACGCGCACGCGGTCGTAGGTGTCGAGCGCCGCGATGCCCACGCCTTCGCGCTTCATCGCGCCTGCGAGAAAGCGCGCGTCGATGATCGCCTGGCCCGCGCCGTTGGAGCCGCGCGGCACCATCGGGTGCGCGGCGTCGCCCAGCAGCGTGAGGCGGCCGTGGCTCCAGCGCGGCAGCGGGTCCTGGTCGACCATCGGGTACTCCAGGATGGTGTCGGAGGCCAGGATCAGCGCGGGCACGTCGAGCCAGTCGAAGTGCCAGTCGGCGAAGGCGGGCAGGAAGTCCTCGAGGCGCCCGGCGCGGCTCCAGTCGCGCATCGCGGGCTGGGGCGCGTGGATCTCGGCCACCCAGTTCACGAGCTGGCGGCCCTGGTTGTCGATGTCGTTGCGGATCGGGTAGATCACCATCTTGCCGACGGTGAGCCAGCCCGCGCGCACCATGCTGCCGCCCGAGAGAAAGGGCTTCCAGGCCGCGGTGCCGCGCCACATGTTGATGCCCGAATAGCGCGGCGCGCCCTCGTTCGGATACAGCTGCTTGCGCAGCGCCGAGTGGATGCCGTCGCAGCCCACCGCGACCGCGCCGCGCACCGGCGCGCGGCCATCGGCGAAGTGCACCGTCACGCCGTCGGCGTCCTGTTCGACGCCGGTGCAGCGGTGGCCGCACTGCACGCTGTCGGGGCCCAGGCGCTTCAAGGTTTCGTTCAGCAGCACGGTCTGCAGGTCGCCGCGGTGGATCGAGTACTGCGGCCAGTCGTAGCCCGCGTGCTGGCCGGCGGGCTCGCGAAACACGAGCTGGCCGTGCTCGGTGAAGAAGACCGCCTCCTGCGTGCGCACGCCCACGGCGTCGAGCGCGTCGAGCAGGCCCAGCTCGGACAGCTCGCGCACCGCATGCGGCAGCAGGTTGATGCCCACGCCGAGCGGGCGCAGCTCGGGCACGGCCTCGTACACGCGGCAGGCGATGCCGGCCTGGTGCAGGCTCAGGGCGAGGGTCAGGCCGCCGATGCCGGCGCCGAGGATGATGACTTCGTTAGGTGCGGTGCTCATGGGGTCCGTATTGGGACCGCAAACGAGGCATATGGGAAATTTAGATGTGATATGGATTTATCATGAATCCTTATGAATCTGACCACGCGCCAGATGCGCGCCTTCCTGCAGGTGGCGCGCATCGGCAACTTCACCCGCGCGGCGGAGCAGGCGCACATCACCCAGGCCGGCCTGAGCATCCTGATCCGCGAGATGGAGAAGCAGCTCGGTTGCCGCCTGTTCGACCGCACCACGCGCATGGTGAGCCTCACGCCGGCCGGGCGCCGGCTGCTGCCGGTGGTGGAGCGGCTCGTCACCGACCTCGATGACGTGGCCGCCGAACTCGGCGCCGAGGGCGACGCGGCACGCCAGACGCTGCGCATCGCGGCCACGCCGCTGGTGTCCTCGCACCTGCTGCCCTGGGTGTTCGCGAGTTTTCGCCAGGCGCATCCGCAGGTCGCGCTGCGCCTTTTCGACGCCGACCTGCGCGACGTGGAAGCGATGGTGGCCGCGGGCGAGGCCGACCTTGGCCTGGGCTTCTTCTTCAAGGCCGCGGCGGGGCTCGACCGCACGCCCGTGGGGCGCTTCGAGCTGATGCGCGTCACGCAGGCCACGGCCGACGGCGAACCGGTCGGCACCGCGCCCTGGTCCGCGCTGCGCGGCGCCACGCTGATCGGCCTGCCGCCCGGCAACCCGATCCAGAAGGTGATCGAGCGCCAGCTCGGCGAGATCGGACTGGCCGACGCGCAGCGGCCCGCCTTCAACTTCTTCGGCACGCTGATCTCGATGGTCGAGGCCGGCTTCGGCACCGCCGTGATGCCCACCTTCGCGCTGGCGGCCTGCCGCCGTCACCGCGTGAAGACCGACGTGCTGCTGAAGCCGCGCGTGGGCATGGACTTCTTTCGCCTGACCAAGCGCGGCACGCACGAGACCGAGGCGATGCGCGCCTTCAGCGAGACGCTGGCGAAGGCACTGCCTGCGCTGTCCCGCTAGCGGTCACACCATCGCGTTGTCGCCGCCCGGGATCTCGTGCGCCTTGATCTGCCGGCGCGTGAGCTTGTAGAGCGTGGACGACAGGAAGCCGTCCTGGTGGGTGTTCTTGGTCACGTTCACCACGAACTCGTCTTCGGGCGCCACGGCCTGCGCGCCCATGATCCAGCGCACGCTCTCGCGGTAGTTGTAGAGCACCTTGTCGTTGGCGTCGGCCAGCAGGGTCGACAGCGTGGCCATGGCGATGGCGTCGCCGTTGGTCGCGTGCTCGCGCACGAAGTCCAGGTGGCGGTGGCGCACGGGGATGTCGGACAGGTCACTGATGAACATCAGCGCGCCCTCGGTGGCGTCGTCGTGGCCCAGCTCGCGGGCCTTCAGCATGGCCTCGACCGCCTGCGCCTGCAGCGCGGGGCGCTGCGCCGCGGGCGTGGCGTCTTCCCAGGCCATGTCGTGGCAGAGGTAGCCCAGCTTGTAGGCCGCGACGCTGTTGCCGGCCTGTGCCGCCTGGCCGTAGCAGTGCATCGCCTGTTGCCGGTCCTTGGTGCCGTGCTCGCCGCCCGCGTGGAAGATGCCGAGCGTGAGCAGGCACGATTTGTCGCCGGCGGCCAGCCCCATCTCCAGGATCTCGAAGGCTTCCTGGTTGCGCGGCACGCGCCACAGCGCGCGGGCCAGGTCGTCCCAGTTCTCGGTGCCGGCGTTGCGTTCGCGCGCGGCCGCCAGCCAGGCGTTGCCGGTCGCCGCGTTGGGCACGAAGCCGAAGGCGCCCTTCAGGCTGCAGTAGGCGTGCAGGATCAGCGCGGTGTTGCATTCGTAGGCGTTGGCGCTGTTGCAGATGGCCTGGCCCAGCCACTGTCCGCCGGGGTCCTGCTCCAGGGCGACGTGCACCGCCATGTTCATCGCGTAGTCGTCGTCGATGGGATGGTGGCTCTCGGCCTCGCGCAGGCAGGCCAGCGCTTCGGCGTGCTGGTCGAGCATGTAGTGGCTCACGGCCAGCCAGCGCAGGGTTTCCCAGCGGTGGTAGGGGTAGAGCGCCTCCTGGGCGCGCTGGCGCGTGGCGGCCATGCGCTGCTGCGCTTCGGCCGGGTCTTCGTCCTTGTCGACGCTGTTGCCCTGGTAGTCGTCGCGCCAGATCTCGTGGCGCAGCCGGTCTTTCTCGACCTCGCTCAGGTGGGCGCAGGCGGGCGAGGCGATGAAGGCGCGCACGCGCTCGTGGCTGCCGCCCCAACGCGGCTGCTGGAACCAGACGCACTGGCGCATGAAGAAGAACAGCCGCGGGTGCACGTGCAGCGTGGCGTGGATCCAGTAGGACGTGCCGCTGATCACCTTGCGGCCCTGCACGGGCGAGGGCAGGGCGGTGGGCGCGGCCTCGGGGCAGGCGACGCGCTCGTCGTGCGCCAGGCCGGAGCGCGCGAGCTGCGCCAGCAACTCGTCGCGGGTGACCTCGTCGTCGTCCAGCGAAAAGTCGTGCTGCAACGGCTTGTCGGGCCAGCGGCCGCTGCGCACCAGCTCGGTCAGCCAGTCGGGCTCGTTGAAGGCCGAGGTGCTCTGCAGCAGCAGGGCGCAGGCGGTCCACATCGTGGGCGCGAGCGTGAGGGCGCGCAGCGCGGCCACGGCGCAGCGCGTGGCGCAGGCATGGGCGCATTCCCAGCCGAGCGCGGTGACCGTGCTGGCCCAGCCCGAGCCGCGGTACTCGTAGGCCCAGTGGTACCAGTAGTGCGCTTCGCACAGCCAGGCGTGGGCCGATTGCGGGCGGGCGGCCTGCCATGCGGCCAAGCGGGCCAGCCCTTCGGCGCCGGCCGCGGTGCAGCCGGCCAGGTCGTCGGGCAAGGCGCCGTAGTAGCGCTCTTCCTCGTCTCGGTCTTGAAAGCTGGCGGCCAGCGCGTCGTCGAGTCGCTGGTCGAGCGCGGCGTAATCGCCGGCGCGCAGCAGGGCGTCGATGTCGCAGAGCTTCCAGCGCGCGGGGGCGGGGGGAATCACGGTCGCTGCGGCGGAGGG
>NZ_JBWKXQ010000069.1:0-34811 GCF_059423125.1 Variovorax sp. GW531-E2
CCCCCAAGCCCACGCCCCACACCCGCAGCGCCTACCGGGCGTTTCGCAGCATCCCGACGCGCTGGGCCGACAACGACATGTACGGCCACGTCAACAACGTCGTCTACTACAGCTGGTTCGACACCGCGGTGAACGCGCTGCTCATCGAGCGCGGCGCGCTCGACATCCACGGCGGCCAGACCATCGGCTTCGTGGTCGAGACGCAGTGCAACTACTTCGCGCCGGTGGCCTTCCCGCAGACGGTGGAGGCCGGCATCCGCGTGGCGCAGGCGGGCCGCTCGAGCGTGCGCTACGAGATCGCGCTGTTCGCCGAGGGTGCCGATACCGCGGCCGCGCAGGGGCACTTCGTGCATGTGTACGTCGACCGCGCGACGCAGCGGCCGGTGCCGCTGCCCGAGGCGCTGCAGCAGGTGGTCGATTCGCTGCGCGCCTGAGCGCCCGCCCATGAAAAACGGCGCCCGCAGGCGCCGTTCGTGAGAGGGGCCGCAGCCCCGCTTACATCGTCTTCTTCATGGCCTTGATGTCGGCCTTGCCCTGGGCTTCATCAGCCTTGGCCTGCTTCACGCAAGCGTCCTTGGCCGCGCCATTCTGGTCGTCGCACTTTTCCTTCGCGACTTCATAGGTGGCCTTCACCTTCTCTTCGGCCACCTTGCGGGCATGGCTGTCGCTCGGCTGGTACTGCTGCTCCAGCTCGGCCTTGGCCACTTCTTCCTTGCCCTTGGCTTCCTTCTGGCAGACGTCCTTGGCGTTGTCCTTCATCGTGTCGCACTGGGCCTTGGCGACCTTGTAGTCGGCCTCGACCTTTTCCTTGGCGACCTTGTATTCGTCCTTGGTCATCGCGCCGGCCTGGCCGGCGACGAAGAAGGTGGAGGCGAGGGCGAGCATGACGAGGTGTTGTTTTTTCATGGTGTGTGTCCTTTGCGGTGAATGACAGGGAAAGAGAAGAGAAGAGAAGGGAAGGGCGCAGGGCGCTTGCTTCTTTCTCAGTTCTTCTCGAACCAGAGCGCGTCCGGCGAGCGGCCGTCGCGCGATTCCCAGTCCTTCACCTGCTTCTCGGCCTCGTCGCGGCTGATGCCGTGGCGTTCCTGGATGCGGCCCAGCAGCTGGTCGCGCTTGCCGGCGATGACGTCGAAGTCGTCGTCGGTCAGCTTGCCCCACTGCTCCTTGATCTTGCCCTTGAGCTGCTTCCAGTTGCCTTCGATGGTGTCCTTGTTCATGCGAATCTCCTTGAGAAAGAGTGATGACCCGGCGGAACATGCCGCCGCCGTGCAATCAATGTCGCGTGGGTGATTCCCCCTGCCGGTAGGACGTGCAGGCCGGCCCTCGTAGGCACAGGCCGACGCAGGCCGTGATAATGGAACGGACGCCGACGACAGAGACCCGAGACACCGCGCACCGCACCATGATCATTCACAGCCTGCTCGACACCGACCTCTACAAGTTCACGATGATGCAGGTGGTCCTGCACCACTTTCCGGGGGCGCGGGTCGAGTACCGCTTCAAGTGCCGCAACCCGGGCGTCAACCTCGCGCAGTTCGCGGGACAGATCCGCGACGAGATCCGCAGCCTGTGCTCGCTGCAGTTCCGCGACGCCGAACTCGCCTACCTGCGCTCGATGCGCTTCATCAAGAGCGACTTCGTCGACTTCCTGGGCCTGTTCAGGCTCAACGAGAAGTACATCAACGTCATCCCCCAGCCCTCGGGCGAACTCGAGATCCGCATCAAGGGGCCGTGGCTGCACACCATCCTGTTCGAGATCCCGGTGCTGGCCATCGTGAACGAGGTCTACTTTCGCAACACGCAGAAGAACCCCGACTTCGAGGAAGGCCGCCGCCGCCTCGACCTCAAGATCAGCCAGCTGCAGGAAGCCGGCCTGGGCGACCTCAAGATCGCCGACTACGGCACGCGCCGCCGCTTCTCGAAGGACTGGCACGAGGAAGTGCTGCGCACGCTGACCCAGCGGCTCGGCGCCGTGGCCTCGCCGCCGGCCAAGTCGCCCGCGGGCGAGCGGCTGCCGCAACTGGCGGGCACCAGCAACGTGCTGTACGCCATGAAGCTCGGGCTCATTCCGCTGGGCACCATGGCGCACGAGTACCTGCAGGCCTGCCAGGCGCTGGGTCCGCGGCTGCGCGACAGCCAGATCTTCGGCTTCGAGAGCTGGGCCCGCGAATACCGCGGCGACCTGGGCATCGCGCTGTCCGACGTGTACGGCATGAGCGCCTTCCTGCGCGACTTCGACCTGTACTTCTGCAAGCTCTTCGACGGCGCCCGCCACGACAGCGGCGACCCGTTCCAGTGGGGCGAGCGCATGCTGGCGCACTACCACGCGAACCGGGTCGATCCGCTCACCAAGACGCTGATCTTCAGCGACGGCCTCACGGTGCCGCGCACCATCGAGCTGTACCAGCAGTTCCGCGGGCGCTGCCTGCTGGCCTTCGGCATCGGCACCAACCTCACCAACGACCTGGGCTACGAGCCGCTGCAGATCGTCATCAAGATGATCCAGTGCAACGACCAGCCGGTGGCCAAGCTGTCGGACACGCCGTCCAAGAACATGTGCGAGGACGAGAAATACCTGGCCTACCTGCGCCAGGTGTTCGAGATCGAACAACCCCCCGTTTGAAGGCTGTACTGACCTGTCTGGTACGGTACAGCCCCCATGAAGAAAACGATCCGACTGACGGCAGCCGCGGCGCTGCCGATGCTCTTTCCCGCCCTGGCCTTCGCCGCCGATTTCGACGGTGCCGCGCTCTCGCCGCTGTGGGGCGTGCCGTTCGCCGGCATCCTGCTGTCCATCGCGCTCTTGCCGCTGGCCACGCCTTCGTTCTGGCACCACCACTACGGCAAGATTTCCGCCGCCTGGGCGCTGGCCTTCCTGCTGCCCTTTGCCGCGACCTACGGCGCGGGGCTGGCAGGCGTGCAGCTGGTGCATGCGCTGGTGGCCGAGTACATCCCGTTCATCATCCTGCTCACGGCGCTCTTCACCGTGGCGGGGGGCATCCACATCCGCGGCAACCTGCACGGCACGCCCGGGCTCAACACGGCGATCCTGGCCATCGGCGCGGTGCTCGCGAGCTTCATGGGGACCACGGGCGCCTCGATGCTGCTGATCCGGCCGTTGATCCGGGCCAACGACAACCGGCAGCGCAAGGTGCACGTGATCGTGTTCTTCATCTTCATCGTGTCGAACGCGGGCGGCTCGCTCACGCCGCTGGGCGACCCGCCGCTGTTCCTCGGCTTCCTCAAGGGCGTGGGCTTCTTCTGGACCGCGCAGCACATCCTGCCCGAGACGATCTTCATCCTGGCCGTGCTGCTGGCGCTGTTCTATGCCATCGACCGCCACTTCTACCGCAAGGACGGCGTGCTGCCCGTCGACCCGACGCCCGACAGCCCGCGCCTGGGCTTCGACGGCGCGGCCAACTTCTGGCTCTTGGGCGGCATCGTCGCGCTGGTGCTGCTGAGCGGGTTCTGGAAATCGCCCGTGGTGTTCGACGTGTTCGGCACCGAGGTCGGCCTGCCGGGCCTGGTGCGCGACGTAGGACTGGCGCTGATCGCCATCGTCTCGTACAAGCTCACGGCGCCCAAGGTGCACGCCGACAACCAGTTCGAGTGGGGCCCGATGGCCGAGGTGGCCAAGCTCTTCGCCGGCATCTTCCTGACCATCATCCCGGTGATCGCCATGCTCAAGGCCGGCACGCAGGGCCCGTTCGGCGCCATCGTGGCGGCCGTGACGCGCGCCGACGGCCAGCCCGACCCGGCCATGTACTTCTGGGCCACCGGCATCCTGAGCTCGTTCCTGGACAACGCGCCGACCTACCTCGTGTTCTTCAACACGGCGGGCGGCGACCCGGCGGCGCTCATGACCACCTACGCCAGCACGCTGGCCGCCATCTCGGCGGGCGCCGTGTTCATGGGTGCCAACACCTACATCGGCAACGCGCCGAACCTGATGGTCAAGGCCATCGCCGAAAGCCGCGGCGTGCGCATGCCCAGCTTCTTCGGCTACATGGCGTGGTCGGGCGCGATCCTGGTCCCGCTGTTCGTCCTGTGCACCTTCATCTTCTTCCGTTGATCCTTCCAGCCCTTCAAAGAAAGAGACACGTTCCATGAGCAGCAGCAAGCCCAAGATCCTGGTCGCGCGCGCGGTGTTCCCCGAGACCCTCGCGCGCCTGGCGCAGCATTTCGAGGTCGAGTCGAACCAGGCCGACGAGACCTGGAGCAAGGACCAGCTGATCGCGAAGCTGCAAGGCAAGCAGGGCGCCTTCACCACCGGCAGCGAGCGCATCGATGCCGCCGTGCTCGACGCCTGCCCCGAGCTGAAGATCTGCGCCAACATGGCCGTGGGCTACAACAACTTCGACGTCGACGCCATGGCCGCGCGCGGCGTGCTCGGCACCAACGCGCCCGACGTGCTGACCGAGACCACGGCCGACTTCGGCTTCGCGCTGCTCATGGCCACCGCGCGCCGAATCACCGAGAGCGAACATTTCCTGCGCGCGGGCAAGTGGGAAAAGTGGAGCTACGACATGTTCGCCGGCTCCGACATCCACGGCTCGACGCTGGGCATCATCGGCATGGGCCGCATTGGGCAGGGCATCGCCAGGCGCGGCGCGCACGGCTTCGGCATGAACGTGATCTATCACAACCGTTCGCGCCTCGACGCCACGCTCGAGGCCGAGTGCAAGGCCCGCTACGTCGGCAAGGAAGAGCTGCTCAAGACCGCCGACCACGTCGTGCTGGTCGTGCCGTACTCGCCGGCCTCGCACCACACCATCGGCGCGGCCGAGATCGCGCTCATGAAGCCGACGGCCACGCTGGTCAACATCGCGCGCGGCGGCATCGTCGACGACGCGGCACTGGCCGTGGCGCTGCGCGAGAAGCGCATCGCCGCCGCCGGCCTCGACGTGTTCGAGGGCGAGCCCAAGGTCCACCCCGACCTGCTGACCGTGCCCAACGTGGTGCTCACGCCGCACATCGCCAGCGCCACCGTGCCCACGCGCCGCGCCATGGCCGACCTGGCGGCCGACAACCTCATCGCCTGGGGCACCGGCAAGGGGCCCTTGACCCCTGTCACGCCGGTGCCGGCGGCCACGAAATAATCTGACAGCGAGAGCGACACGCCCCCCACCTTGGAACTGACGGATCTGATTCTTCTCGCACTGGCCGCATTCGCCGTGGTGCAGCTGGTGCTGGTCATCTGGCTGCTGGCCCGCCGGCCACCCCCACCTGATCACAGCGAAATGCTGGGCGTGCTCGCCGCCATGGGCCGCGCCAACGAACGCACCGAGCGCGAGCTGCGCCACGAGATCGGCGAAAGCTCGCGCGGCGCACGCCAGGAAACCGCGCAGGCCTTCGCCACCTTCCAGCAGTCGCTGGTGCAGCAGGGCGCCGAGGCCACGCGCACGCAGAACGCGCAGCTCGACGCCTTCGCGCTGCAGCTCGCGTCGCTGCAGAAGACCCTGGCCGACACGCTGAACACCCAGCTGCAGGGCCTGAGCGAATCGAACGCGCGCCGCCTTTCCGAGGTGCGCACGACCATGGAAACCCAGTTGGCCCAGCTGCAGCAGAGCAACACCGCCAAGCTCGACGAGATGCGCAAGACCGTCGACGAAAAACTGCAGAGCACGCTCGAGGCGCGCCTGGGCGAAAGCTTCAAGCAGGTAGCCGACCGGCTCGAGCAGGTGCACAAGGGCCTGGGCGAGATGCAGACGCTGGCCGTCGGCGTGGGCAGCCTGCAGCGCGTGCTGACCAACGTGAAGACGCGCGGCGTGTTCGGCGAGGTGCAGCTCGAGGCGCTGCTCGAGCAGGTGCTCACGCCCGAGCAGTACGCGCGCCAGGTCGAGACCAAGCCGCGCAGCGGCCAGCGTGTCGACTTCGCGATCCGCTTTCCGGGGCGCGGCGACGACGGCGCGCCGGTGTGGCTGCCGATCGACGCCAAGTTTCCGCGCGACGACTACGAACGCCTCATCGACGCGCACGAGCGCGCCGATGCGGCCGGCGCGGAGGCCGCGGCCAAGGCGCTCGAGACGCGCATCCGCGTCGAGGCCAAGTCGATCGCCGAGAACTACCTCGCGGCGCCGCACACCACCGACTTCGCGATCCTGTTCCTGCCGGTCGAAAGCCTCTACGCCGAGGTGCTGCGCCGCCCCGGCCTGATGGACGCCATCCAGCGCCAGCACCGCGTGACGCTGGCCGGCCCGACCACCTTGCTCGCCATGCTCAACAGCCTGCATATGGGCTTTCGCACGCTGGCGCTGGAGCGCCAGGCCTCCGAGGTCTGGAAGGTGCTGGGCGCGGTCAAGACCGAGTTCGAGCGCTACGGCGAATGGGTGGCGCGCATCAAGGAACAGGTGGCCAAGGCTTCCGACACCATCGACAAGGCCGACACGCGTGCCAAGCAAATGCGCCTGGCGCTGCGCAAGGTCGAGGCCTTGCCCGAGGCGCAGTCGCAGGCGCTGCTGCCGCCCACGGCCGACACTGACAGCGAGGGCGACGACACCCCGTGAAAGGTTCTGAACTGCTGCGCGTCATCGTGGCGCAGGTCTGTTTGCACGCCACGATGGCGGGCATGCGGCTCGCCACACCGCTGCTCGCGCTGCAGCAAGGCTACAGCGCAGCGGCCGTCGGCTTGCTGATCGCGCTGTTCGCGCTGACCCAGGTGTTTCTTGCGCTGCCGGCTGGGCGTTTTGCCGACCGGCACGGGCTCAAGCGGCCGCTGTGGCTGTCGGTGATCGCGGCCTCGGGCGGGGCAGGGCTGGCGCTGATTTTTCCGGTGTTCCCGGTCATGTGCATCGCCGCGTTGCTGACCGGCGGCGCCACCGGCGCGACCGTCATCGCGCTGCAGCGGCACGTGGGCCGCTCGGCCACCGACCCGACGCAGCTCAAGCGCGTGTTCAGCTGGCTGGCCATCGCGCCGGCGGCGGCGAACTTCGTCGGGCCCTTCCTGGCCGGGATGCTGATCGACCACGCCGGCCGTGCGCCGGCCGACCTGCTGGCCTTTCGCATCTGCTTCGCCGTGATGGCCTTTTTGCCGCTGCTGTGCTGGCTGCTGGCGCGCGGCGCGCACGAGCCGCCGCGGGTGGCGCCGGTGCCGGGCGCCGCGCCCACGCGGGCCTGGGACCTGCTGCGCGAGCCGATGTTCCGCCGCCTGCTGTTCGTGAACTGGCTGCAGTCGTCGAGCTGGGACGTGCACGCCTTCGTGCTGCCGGTGCTGGGCCACGACCGGGGCATCAGCGCCTCGGTGATCGGCTCCATCCTCGGCGCCTTCGCGATCGCCGCGGCAGTCATCCGCATCGTGTTGCCGCTGATCGCGTCGCGTGCGTCGGAGCGCAGCGTGATCCTGAGCTCGACCGTCGTCACGGCGGCCGTGTTCGCCATCTACCCGCTGCTGAATTCGCCGTGGACCATGGGCATCTGCTCCGTGGTGCTGGGCTTCGCGCTCGGCGCGGTGCAGCCGATGGTGATGAGCATGCTGCACCAGATCACGCCGCATGCCCGGCACGGCGAGGCGCTGGGGCTGCGGCTGATGACCATCAACGCGTCGAGCGTCGCGATGCCGATGCTGTTCGGCTCGCTCGGTGCGCTGATCGGCATTGCCGGCGTGTTCTGGGTGGTGGGCGGTGTGCTCGCGCTGGGCGCGAAAGCGACCTGGGGCTTGAAGCTCTGACGTGCGCGGGGAGGGCGCCTGACGGCGGTTTGAATCCCACGTTGCAAATAACAGTAATTCTCATTTGATTGACAGAATACTGACTCAAAGTCAGTATCGACGCCTTCTTTCTTCCTGACCCGAAGGCGTCCATGGACTCCCATTCCCCGTCGGCCGTGGCCGACCCGCGCCGCCCCCTGGCCCTGGTGGCGGCGGTCTACCTTGGCAGCTTCATCGCCACGCTCGACGTGAGCATCGTCAACGTGGCGCTGCCCACGCTGCAGCGCGCGCTCGCCACCGACCTGGCCGGGCTGCAGTGGGTGATCGACATCTATGCGTTGTGCCTGTCGGCCTTCATGCTGTCGGCCGGCCCGATCGGCGACCGCTACGGCCGCAAGCGCGCCTGGCTGGCCGGCGTGGTGGTCTTCACCGTGGGCTCGGCGATGTGCGCGATGGCGTCGGGGCTGCCGATGCTGCTGGCGGGCCGCGCGGTGCAGGGCGTGGCGGGGGCGCTGATGATTCCGGGCGCGCTGTCGCTGCTGGCGCACGCCTTCCCCGAGCCGGCCAGCCGCGCGCGGGTGATCGGCGGCTGGTCGTCGTTCACGGCGCTGTCGCTGATCCTCGGGCCGATGCTCGGCGGGCTGCTGGTGGACCACGCGGGCTGGCAGAGCATCTTCCTCATCAACCTGCCGATCGGCGTGCTGACTGTGGCGCTGGGCATGTGGGGCCTGCGCGAGTCTTCGCATCCCGAGCATGCGGCGCTCGACCCGGCGGGGCAGGTGCTCAGCGTGCTCTGGCTGGGTGCGCTGACCTACGGGCTCATTGCCGCGGGCGAACACGGCTGGGGCTCGCGCCACGCGGTGGTCGCGCTCGTCGCGGCGGCTGTCGGGCTGGCGCTGTTCCTGGCCGTGGAGGCGCGCGTGGAACGGCCGCTGCTGCCGCTCGCGCTGTTCCGCGACGCGCGCTTTTCGGTCACCAACTTCGCTTCGTTCGTTCTGGGCTTTTCGACCTACGCCAGCCTGTTCTTCTTCTCGCTGTTCCTGCAGCAGGTGCAGGGCTGGTCGGCCAGCGAGACCGGCTGGCGGCTGGTGCCGCAGTTCGTGGCGACCGGCCTCGTGGCCTCGCAGTTCGGCCGGCTGGCGCGCCGCTTCGAGGTGCACACGTTGATGGTCGCGGGCTACGGGCTGATCGGCGTGGCGATGCTGCTGCTGACGCTGTTCTCGGCCGACACGCCGTACCTGCCGCTGGCGCTGCTCTTCGTTGCGCTGGGGGCGGGTGCGGGCCTGGCCGTGCCGGCCACGAGCACGGCGGTGATGGCCTCGGTGCCCGCGCAGCGCTCGGGCATGGCCTCGGCCACCATGAACGCGCTGCGCCAGGGCGGCATGCTGATCGGCATCGCGCTGCTCGGCACGCTGATGCGCACGCGCGCCACCGCGCTGATGACAGAGTCGCTCGCGCGTGCCGGCGTGGCCGATGCACCGCAGGCGGCCGTGGCGGCGGTGTCCCGCCAAGACCTCGGCGCGCTGGCCGTGCTCGACGCCGGTGTGGCGCAGCGGCTCCTGAGCGATGCGCTCGCGGGCGGCTTCCACGTCGCGATGGCCTGTGCCGGCGTGGCCGGCCTGGTGGCGGCGGGGCTGCTGCTGCGCGTCAGGCCGCGGGCCGCCGCGCTCGCCGCCGCCACGCGCGCCTGAGCCGTCCGTCATGCCCGCCGTCCGCATTCCCTTCCTGCGCCGCAGTGCCCGGCGCCTTCCGGTTGTCTACAAGGAGTCTTTCATGATCCGTCACGAACTCAGTCAATGGCCGCTGGTCATCAGCGTGTCCGCAGGCCTGCAGACGCTGGAAAGCCTGCAGGCCTTCACCGAAGACTGGAACCGCTGGCTCGACCGCGGCGAGCCCTTTGTCTCGCTGCGCGTGTTCGCGGACGCCGACGCCCTGGTGCATCCCGAGGGCAGCGCCCAGAGTGCGAAGCAGTGGCTGCAGGCGCGCGGCGCCGACATCCGCCGCCATATGATGGGCATGGCGAGCGTGGTGCCCGCCGACCAGTTCGAGAAGATCAGCAAGATGAACGTCGAAAAACTCTTCGGCATTCCCGCCAGCACCTTCGCCCGCACCGACGAGGCCCTGGCCTGGCTGCGCGAGCGCGTGCTGGCCCCGCGCGGCCTGCGTCTCGATGCTGCGGCCGTGCACGCCGCCATCGACACGGCACGCGCCGGTGCCATGGCCGGTTCTTGACCATGACAAGCAGCAGCCCCGACGACGCTCCCGCCACCGCTGCGCGCCGTCGCACCAAGGCGCCGCAGACCCGCGCCGTCGCGTTGATGGACGCCGCCGAGCAGCTGTTCATCGCCAAGGGCATCCCCGCCACCAGCATCGACGACATCGCCGCCGGTGCGCAGGTGGCCAAGGGCACCTTCTACCTGTACTTTCCGTCGAAGGAGGCGCTGCTCGGCGCGCTGCAGCAACGCTTCGTCGACACCTTCTGCGCCCGCCTGCAGGAGGCGATGGACCGCCACGCGCCGGGCAAGTACCGCGCGCGGCTCAAGGCCTGGGTGGAAGCGGGGCTGGAGACCTACCTGGACAACGTCGCGCTGCACGACGTGGTGTTCCACGAGTACCGGCCCGAGGACCGGCGCATGCGCAACGACAACGTCGTCATCACGCAGCTCGTGACCCTGCTGAAACAGGGCGACGCCGCGGGCGTGTGGGAGGTCGAGGACGCGACGCTGACGGCCGTGATCCTCTTCAATGCGCTGCACGGCGTGGCCGACGATGCCGTGGCCATGGGGCCGCACGCGAACCCCGTGGCCGACCGCCGCCGCCGCGCCCGCGCGCTCACGCGCTTCTTCGAGCAGGCCCTGCGGCCCGACGACAGCGACGACGCCTGAGCGGGGCGGTCAGAGTTTGTAGAAGCGCTTGATGGCGTCCCACGCGTCTTCCGGCGCGTCGACGTATTCGAAGAGCTTCACGTCGCCGGGCGAGATCACGCCTTCGTCGACCAGGAAGTCGAAGTCGATCAGCTTCTTCCAGTAGTCCGAGCCGAAGAGCACGATCGGCACCGGCTTCGACTTCTTGGTCTGCACCAGCGTGATCACCTCGAACAGCTCGTCGAGCGTGCCGAAGCCGCCCGGGAACGCCACCAGCGCTTTCGCACGCATCATGAAATGCATCTTGCGGATCGCGAAGTAGTGGAACTTGAAGCTCAGCGCCGGCGTGACGTAGGGGTTGGCTTCTTCTTCCATCGGCAGCGCGATCGCCAGGCCGACCGAGAGGCCGCCGGCTTCGTGCGCGCCGCGGTTGGCCGCCTGCATGATGCCCGGGCCGCCGCCGGTGCACACGAAGAGCTTGTCCTGCGGTTCCTTCTTCTCGCTGTACTGCGCGACCAGCTTGCCGAAGGTGCGTGCCTTCTCGTAGTAGTGCGAGTTGCGCGAGAGCCGGCGCCAGCGCTCGGCCAGGGCCGTGTCGCCGGCCGCCTCGGCCTGCGCGACCAGCGCGGCGGCTTCGTCTTCGCTGCGGAAACGCGCGCTGCCGAAGACCACCACCGTGTTCTCGATGCCATGGGCGCGCTGCTCGAGGTCGGGCTTCATCAGCTCGAGCTGCATGCGGATGCCGCGCGTTTCGCGGCGCAGCAGGAACTCGGGGTCGGCGAAGGCCAGGCGCGAGGGATCGGGATCGAGGGGCAGGCCCCGGTCGGAATGGGACTGCAGCGTGGCCCAGGCATCGGCCAGGCGCTTGTCGTGAATGTTGTGCGTGTTGTTCATGAAACGGTCGTCGAACGGAATTGGCTTGGCATTGTGCGCCGATGCAACCCGCGTGCCCGCCAACGAAAAAGGCTCCTTGCGGAGCCTTCGTCGTGGTGGTGGTCAGCCGGGTGCAGACGCGCTCAGACGCGCTTGCGGTATTCGCCGGTGCGGGTGTCGATTTCGATCTTGTCGCCTTGCGACACGAACAGCGGCACGCCGACTTCGAAGCCGGTGGCGATCTTGGCGGGCTTCATGACCTTGCCCGAGGTGTCGCCCTTGACGGCCGGCTCGGTCCAGGTGATTTCGCGCTCGACGCTGGTCGGCAGTTCGACCGAGATGGCCTTGCCGTCGTAGAACACCACTTCGACGGCCATGCCGTCTTCGAGGTAGTTCAGGGCGTCGCCCATGTTCTCGGCTTCGACTTCGTACTGGTTGTACTCGGCGTCCATGCAGACGTACATCGGGTCGGCGAAGTAGGAGTAGGTGCACTCCTTCTTGTCCAGCACGATCTGGTCGATCTTGTCGTCGGCCTTGAAGACCACTTCGGTGTTGAAGTTGGCGATCAGGCTCTTCATCTTCATGCGCACGGTGGCGCTGTTGCGGCCGCCGCGGCTGTATTCGGTCTTGAGGACGACCATTGGGTCCTTGCCGTGCATGATGACGTTGCCGGCGCGGATTTCTTGAGCGATTTTCATATCAGGTTCTCTGGATGTTGGCCGCTCGGTGCGCGGGGCCCTCGGCGCTGCATGCCGTCGTATCTGGCCCCGCCGTACATGTCCCGCGGCAGGTTTGGCGAAAGGCCTCCCCGACCGTGGCGGCCAGGGCTGAATTCCGCAAAGCCCGCTATTTTAGCTTTTTCCGGCGACCAGCTGCCGCAACTGGGCCAGCAGATCGTCCTGCGCGAGCAGCCTGCCGCGCGCCGCACGGGCGGTGTCGCGCCAGGCGTCCAGCGGGCCGGGCGGGGGCAGGGGCGCGTCGCCGAAGCCGTTCCAGGCGTGGTGAAAAAGCCGCAGCTCCGGCGGGGCGCCGAGCCAGTCGAGCCAGGCGTTGAGCTTGACGTGGTGCGCGTCGTCGTCCTGTGGGTAGATCTGCCAGACCAGCGGCGCGCCGGCCCAGAGGGCGCGCACCAGCGAGTCTTCGCCGCGCACGAAGTTGAGGTCGCAGGCCCACAGCAGGTGGTCGAAATCCGCCTGGCTGAGGTAGGGGAGGTATGAAATTGATAGCGAACCCCGGCCGCCCGGTGGGCGATCGGGCGCGTCGGTGTTCGCAAGGCAGGCCTGCACCGCATGGGCGGCCCGGCCCGCGGTGACCAGCAGCCGCGTGGGCACGGGGTCGGCGGCCAGCTGGGCGAGCAGTGCGGCCAGCGCGGGCGGCTCATAACAGAAGAGCGACACCAGGCGCTCGCCTTCCTGCCAGGGAATCTGCTGCGCCTGCAGCCAGCGGGCGCGGTCGAAGCGCGCCTGGCGCGCCATCAGGTCGGGCTCGCGCAGCAGGCCGCCGGTCGCGGGCGTGAAGCCCGGGTAGAAGAAACGTTTCGTCAGCCCGGCGCCTGGGCCCTTGAACACGGGTGAGGGCAGCCGGTGCAGTTTCTCGACATAGGGCTCGGCCGACAGGTACTCGAGGTTGATCCAGGCTTGCGCAGGGCTCGGGGCCTGTGCGAAACGCGCGATGAGCTCGGGCTCCGGGTCGCAGCCGAAGGCCTCGACCAACACGTCAGGCACAGGGTCGGCGACGGCACGGCGCACAGCTTCGGCGTCGGACCAGTCGATCACCTGCACGCCGTCGCAGCCGGCCGGCGCCATCCAGTTCAGCGCCGTCGGATCGTCGACCCACAGCCGCGCGCGCTCGCCCGCCGCCGCGAGCTGGCAGGCCAGGCGCCAGCAGACGCCCAGGTCGCCGTGGTTGTCGATGACCTTGCAGAAGATGTCCCATTGCATGCGCGTGCCCATGGCCGCGAGTGTGCCTGTCTTCGCGGTCGCTCAGGCGCGGGCGAAAACGTGGCCCGCTTGCTATGCTGCCCCTCGCCACAACAACCATCGGAGAGAGCCAGACCATGAGGATGCAGACCCGTCGCCGTTCGTCGTTTTCTTCTTCGCCCTTGACCGCCGCCCGACGCGGCGTGCTCGCGCTCTCGCTGGCCCTGGCCGGCATCGCCGGCGCCCAGGCCCAGACCGCGCCGCTCACTGCGCAGCAGCAGCGCTTTCGCGAGATCTACAAGGAACTGATCGAGATCAACACCACCCACTCGGTGGGCGACAACACGGTCGCGGCGCGGGCCATGGAAAAACGGCTGGTCGACGCGGGCTTCGCGCCCGGCGACATCCAGATCTTCGAGCCCTTCCCGAAGAAGGGGAACCTGGTGCTGCGCTTCAAGGGCGACGGCAGCAAGAAGCCGCTGCTGCTGCTGGCCCACATCGACGTGGTCGAGGCCCGCCGCGAAGACTGGAAGACAGACCCCTTCAAGCTGCAGGAAACCGGCGGCTACTTCACGGCGCGCGGCGCCATCGACGACAAGGCCATGGCCGCGGCGCTGGTCTCCGTGCTCGGGCAGCTCAAGCAGGAAGGCTTCAAGCCCAAGCGCGACATCATCCTGGCGCTCACCGCCGACGAGGAGCGCGGCGACGCGCTCAGCAACGGCGCCTTCTGGCTCATCAACAACAAGCCCGAGCTGCTGCAGGCCGAGTTCGGCATCAACGAAGGCGGCGGCGGCGAGCTGCGCGGCGGCAAGCCGAACCTGCACCGCATGCAGGTGGCCGAGAAGATGTACACCACCTACATGCTCGAGGCGCGCGACGTCGGCGGCCACAGCTCGGTGCCCACCAAGACCAACCCGATCTACGCGCTCTCGGCCGGCCTGGAGCGCCTGGGCAACTACGCCTTCCCGATCAAGCTCGCGGACGTCACCAAGACCTACTTCGCGCGCAGCGCCCCGTTTGCCACCGGCCAGCTGGCCGACGACATGCGCGCCATCGGCAGCGGCAACCCCGACGCCGGCGTGCTCGAGCGCATGACGGCCAACCCGGCCTACAACGCGCAGCTGCGCACCACCTGCGTGGCGACGATGGTGCAGGCCGGCCATGCCGAGAACGCGCTGCCGCAATCGGCCAAGGCCACGGTCAACTGCCGCATCCTGCCGCACGACGATCCCGAGGAGGTCGAGCGCCTGCTGACCCAGGCCGTGGGCAACGACAAGATCGTGGTGCGCAACATGGGCAAGCCGCTGCGCAGCCCGGCCTCGCCGCTGAACGGCGAGCTCGTGAAGACGGTCGAGACGCTCACGCAGCAGATGTGGCCCGGCGTGCCCGTTGTGCCCGCCATGAGCACCGGCGCCACCGACAGCCGCTTCTTGCGCAATGCCGGCATCCCGATGTACGGCGTGACCGGCATGTTCCTGGAGCCGGCCGATGCGCGCGCGCACGGGCTGGACGAGCGCATCGAGATCCAGCGCCTGTACGACGGGCGCGAGTTCCTGTACCGGCTGGTGTCGGAAGTCGCTAAGTAAATCAACAGGTGATCAGGCAAGGGGGCTGGCGCAGCGAAGGCGGCGCCAGCCCCGTTGTCGTTCAGGGCGTGAAGGTGTCGCCCAGCACGATGCCTTCGCGGCGCGGGTCTGCGCCGCCGGTCAGCGCGGGCTTGCCGCCGACGTTCGTGCGGATGATGGTGCTCACGCCGCTGGACTGCGCCCCGAGGTTCACCGTGTGGCCGAGCGCGCGGAGGCCGGCAATCAGCGGATCGTTGTTGCCCGAGTTGGAGGTGTCGATGGCCGGGTGCTCGCCGCCCACGTTGGTGAGGCTGTAGGTGGCGCCGGGGGGCGTCGGTGGTGGGGTGTTGGTGGCACCGAAGTCGACCAGTGATGTGGCTTGTTGCGCGTCGAGTCCCCAGTCGAGCGCGCCAACCAGTGTCTTCACCACGTACTGGATGATTGTGCCGCCGCCCGGCGAGCCGGTGCCCATCACGAACTCGCCCATGCTGCCGTCGGCGTTCTTCTTGAACACCAGCGTTGGCGCCATCGTGCTGCGCGGGCGCTTGCCGGGGGCCACGCGGTTGGCGAACTTCACGTTCGGCGTCACCGAGGTGTCGATCGGGTTGAGGGCGAAGTCGGTCAGCTGGTTGTTCAGCAGGAAGCCCTGCGTCATGTGGAACGAGCCCATGCTGCCTTCCACCGTCGTGGTCATCACGACCACGTTGCCTTGCTTGTCGACGACGGTGAAGTGCGTGGTGCCATGCTCTTCGGTCTTGTCGATGCCCAGCGGCACATCGCCCCGGTCGCCAGCCTTGGCGAGATTCATGCTCTTCGTCAGGCTGATGAGGCTGGCGCGGCCCTGCAGGTAGGACTTGTCGATCAGCATGGCGGGGCTGCCGCCGGGCAGTGGCACGAAGTCGGTGTCCGCCACGTACTTGTCGCGGTCGGCATACGCCAGCCGCTCGGCCTCGCTCACCAGGTGCACGCCCATCACGCTCGGCTTGCCGCCTTCGAGGTCGATGGCGGTCGGTTTGTGGTCACTCAGCGTGAAGTTCTCGAGGATGCCGAGCGTCGCCACCACCGCGATGCCGCCCGAGGACGGTGGTGACATGCTGCAGATGTAGTACTCGCGGTAGGTGCTGCAGACCGGGTCGCGGCGCTTGGCCTTGTAGGTGGCCAGGTCGGCCAGCGTGGTCTTGCCGGGGGTGATGGCCGAGCCGTCGCTTGCCGCCGTGGTGACGCCGATCTTGTCGACGATGCTCTTGGCGATCTCGCCCGTGTAGAAGGCGTTGGCGCCCTGTGTGGCGATGGTGTTCAGCGTCTTGGCGTATGCCGGGTTCGTGAGCTGGGTGCCCAGCGCCTTCGGCGTGCCGTCGGCGTTGAAGAAATAGGCCGTGGCGTCGGCGTCGCGCTTCAGGCTCGACGCGGAACCCGCGATGGCAGTTGCCATGCGGCCGCCGATCAGGAAGCCGTCGGACGCCAGCGTGATGCCATAGCCGAACAGGTCTTTCCAGGGCAGCTTGCCGTGGTCTTGATAAGCGATGTCGAGCATGCGCACGGCGCCGGGCGTGCCGATGGAGCGGCCGCTCGCTCGGGCGCCGCCGGGCTTGGGTGCGGTCTGGTCGTTCGTGTCGTCGATCCAGCGCAGGTAGTTCTCGGTGGCCGCGGCAGGCGCCGTCTCGCGACCGTCATAGGCCTGCACCTTCTTCGTCGCCGCGTCGTAGTGGAGCATGAAGGCACCGCCGCCCAGGCCGCTCGATTGCGGTTCGACCAGACCGAGCACGGCCTGCACCGCCACCGCCGCATCGACCGCGCTGCCGCCGGCCTTGAGCACGTCGCAGCCGGCGCGCGTGGCCAGCGGGTGGTTCGCGACCACCATGTAGTTCTTGGCGTACACCAGCTTGTGGCCGGGCACGTAGCCCGACGCCGGCTCCGGCGCGGCCGGATCGCCCGGGTCGCCCGAGCCGACGACCACCGAGGTGCCGCTGCTCGGGATCTGGCAGCCGTTGTCGGCGGCGGGCGGTGCCGTGGGGGTGGGCTGGTTGGCCGCGTTGATCGCAGCGATGGCCGCGACCAGTGCGGCGTTGTTCTGCGCGTTGTTGTTGCTGTTACCGCCGCAGCCGGCCACGGCCAGGGAAAGCGCGAGGGGCGTCAGGGCCCACCACGCGCGCGTGGAATTCTTGTTCATGGAGAGTGCTTCCCGAGTGGTGTTATTCGAAGGACAACGGGCGCTCCTCGCGCCCACGTCCATGATGAGCACATTTCATTCCCGTGCGTGTCGCGTTCGTGCCGGGGGCGCCGCAGGGCCCCGCGCCGCGCGCCACAATAGCCGCCATGTCCGACGTGCATTCCGATCAATTGCTCAGCGAAGTCGCGGCCCTGCCGCAGTTGCCGGGTGTCTACCGCTATTTCGACGCGGCCGGCGCCGTGCTGTATGTGGGCAAGGCGCGCAACCTCAAGAAGCGGGTTGCCAACTACTTCCAGAAGAGCCACGGGGGCACCCGCATCGGCCACATGATCTCGAAGATCGTGCGCATGGAGACCACCGTGGTGCGCTCCGAGGCCGAGGCGCTGCTGCTCGAGAACAACCTGATCAAGACGCTCAAGCCGCGCTACAACATCCTGTTTCGCGACGACAAGAGCTATCCCTACCTGAAGATCGCCTCGCACGGGTTTCCGCGGCTGGCCTACTACCGCGGCGCGGTCGACAAGAAGCACCGCTACTTCGGGCCGTACCCGAGCGCCTGGGCGGTGAAGGAATCGATCCAGCTGCTGCAGAAGGTGTTCCGCCTGCGCACCTGCGAGGACACGGTCTACGCCAACCGCACGCGGCCCTGCCTGCTGTACCAGATCAAGCGCTGCAGCGGCCCCTGCGTGGGCCTCATTTCGCCCGAGGCCTACGCGCAGGACGTGGCCAGCGCCGAGGCCTTCCTGCTCGGCGACACGCAGGGCGTGCTCTCCACGCTGGAGCAGCGCATGACGGCGCACGCCGAGAAGCTCGAGTTCGAGCAGGCGGCCGAGCTGCGCAACCAGATGTCGGCGATCTCGCGCGTGCTGCATCAGCAGTCGATCGAGGTGGTGTCCGACAAGGACGTCGACATCCTCGCGGTCAAGGTGCAGGGCGGCAAGGCCTGCGTCAACCTCGCGATGGTGCGCGGCGGGCGCCACCTGGGCGACCGCGCGTACTTTCCGGTGCACGTGGACGACGCGGCGCAGATCCATCACGGCGAGCTCGACGCAGAAGAGGGCGCCGACCCGGTGGTCGCCGACCCGATCGAGGTGCAGGTGCTCGAAGCCTTCATCGCCCAGCACTACATCGACGTGCCGGTGCCCGCCACGCTGGTGCTGGGCCGGCAGGTGAGCCGGGCGCTCATCGAGGCCATTTCGCAGCAGGCCGGCGCGCGCGTCACGGCCGTGTTCCAGCCGCACGAACAGCGCCGCCACTGGCTCGAGATGGCCGAGACGAATGCCGGCCTGCAGCTGGCGCGGCTGCTGGCCGAAGAGGGCTCGCAGCAGGCGCGCACCCGCGCGCTGGCCGATGCGCTCGAGCTCGCGTCGGACGACCTGGAGAACTTCCGCGTCGAGTGCTTCGACATCTCGCACACGGCGGGCGAGGCCACGCAGGCCTCGTGCGTGGTGTTCGCGCACCATACGATGCAGAACCGCGAGTACCGCCGCTACAACATCGACGGCATCACGCCCGGCGACGACTACGCCGCCATGCGCCAGGTGCTGCACCGCCGCTACGGCAAGCTGGCCGAGGCGATGGCGGCCGAGACCGAGGCCCTGGCCCCGGGCGACGCGGAAAGCGAAGGGGCCGAGGGCGTCGAGGCGCCGCCGCCCAGGACGCCGGCCGCGCGCATGCCCGACCTGGTGCTGGTCGACGGCGGCAAGGGCCAGGTGTCGATGGCGCGCGAGGTGTTCAGCGAGCTCGGCCTGCCGCTGTCGCTGATCGTCGGCGTCGAGAAGGGCGAAGGCCGCAAGGTCGGGCTCGAGGAACTGGTGTTCGCCGACGGCCGCGAGAAGGTCTACCTCGGCAAGGATTCGGCGGCCCTGATGCTGGTGGCGCAGATTCGCGACGAGGCGCACCGCTTCGCCATCACCGGCATGCGCGCCAAGCGCGCCAAGGTGCGCGTGGGCGGCAGCCAGCTCGAAGACATTCCGGGCATCGGCCCGAAGCGCCGGGCGCGTCTGCTGCAGCGTTTCGGTGGCATCCGCGGCGTGGCGGCGGCGAGCGTCGAAGACCTCGCCTCGGTCGAAGGTATTGCCACCGAACTGGCCGAGGAAATCTATCGCGCGCTGCGTTGAAGCCGGGATTGCCCCCGTCCTTCCGGCGCTTCACGCGTGCATGACACAATCGCCCGCATGTTCTGGACCCTACCGACCATCATGACCTGGACGCGCATCGTCGCGATTCCGTTGATCGTCGGCGTTTTCTACCTGCCGATCAGCGAACCGACGCGCAACCTGATCGCCACGGTCATGTTCATCGTGTTCGCCGCCACCGACTGGCTCGACGGCTACCTGGCGCGCAAGCTCAACCAGACCTCTTCCTTCGGCGCCTTCCTCGATCCGGTGGCCGACAAGTTTCTCGTCTGCGCCGCGTTGCTGGTGCTGGTGCATCTGCAGCGCGCCGACGTGTTCGTGGCGCTCATCATCATCGGCCGCGAGATCGCCATCTCGGCGCTGCGCGAATGGATGGCGCGCATCGGCGCCGGCAAGAGCGTGGCGGTCCACATGATCGGCAAGGTCAAGACGACCGTGCAGATGGTCGCGATTCCCTTCCTGCTCTATGACGGGCACCTCTTCAAGGTGATCGACACCGGCCTCTGGGGCCAGTGGCTGATCTGGATCTCGGCGGTGCTCACTGTCTGGTCGATGGTCTATTACCTGCAAAAGGCCATTCCCGAGATCCGGGCCCACTCCAAATGACCGCGGCCGTCTCGGTCCGCAACGCAGGCTGGCTGCGGGCGATGCCGGCGGTTTTCGTGCTGATCTGGAGCACGGGTTTCATCGTTGCGCGCTATGGCATGCCCTACGCGCCACCCCTCAAGTTCCTTGCCGTGCGCTATGCGCTGTCGCTCGCCTGCTTCGGCGTGTGGGTCGTGCTCGCGCGCGTGGCGTGGCCAGCGAAGCGCGCGCAATGGGGGCATCTCGCGGTCACGGGCATGTTGATGCAGGCCGGCTACCTCGGTGGTGTCTGGGCGGCCGTGCATGCGGGCATGGGCGCGGGGCTTGTCGCGCTGTTGGTCGGCATCCAGCCGGTGCTCACGGCGGTGTGGCTGTCTTTCAACGGTGGGCGCATTTCGGGACGGCAATGGACCGGGCTGGCCCTGGGTTTCGCCGGGCTGGTCTTGGTGGTGTCGCGCAAGCTGGGGCAGGGCGCCGAGGTCAACGCGCTGACGATGGGGCTGGCCGTGATGGCGCTGCTGTCGATCACGGCGGGCACGCTGTACCAGAAGCGCTTCGTCGCGCCTTGCGACGTGCGCAGCGCCAGCGCGGTGCAGATGGCCGCCGCGCTGCTCGTGACCCTGCCTTTCGCCGCGCTCGAGGCGCAGGCCATCGAATGGAACACGCATTCGATCGGCGCGATGGCGTGGTCGGTGCTGGCGCTGTCGCTGGGCGGCAGCTCGCTGCTCTATATGTTGATCCAGCGCGGCACGGCCACCGCCGTCACCAGCCTGCTGTACCTCGTGCCGCCGTGCACGGCGCTGATGGCCTGGCTGCTGTTCGCCGAACCGATCACCTGGACCACGGTGCTGGGCATCGGGCTGACGGCCGTCGGCGTGAGCCTCGTGGTGCGCGCCGAGCGCTGACGGCACTTTCTTTTTCTTTCAGCGCCCGGCCGGCTTGGCCGGCTTCCAGGGCTCCGAACGGAACTGCTCGACGAGGTGATCGACCAGCAGGCGCACACGGCGCGGCGTCTTCGGCCGCCACGGCGCGACCCAGTGGATGTCGGCGTCGGGCATGCTGTACAGCGGCAGCACGCGCACCAGTTCGCCGCTTGCGAGCTGCGGTGCGATGTCCCAGAGGCTGCGCAGCATGACGCCGTGGCCCGCGAGGCACCAGTCGCGCACCATCTCTCCTGAATTGCTCGTGAGCGGACCTTGCACCCGCACGCGCGCCGTGTTGCCGTCGCGCGCGTGGCGCAGCGTCCAGAGCGCGAACTGGCGCGATTGGGCGGCGTCGCCGTTCTCGCGCGCGATCAGGCAGTCGTGCGTGGCCAGCGCTTCCATCGTGGCCGGTGTGCCGCGGCGCGCCAGGTAGTCGGGCGAGGCGGCCAGCACGCGCTGGTTGCGCGCGATGCGGCGCGTGGTCCAGTCGGCGGCGCGGTGCTGCTGCACCGCCCACAGCCAGACGGCGCCGTCGTAGCCTTCGGCGCCCAGGTCGGGCAACTGCTCGGTCAGCAGCAGCTCGACCTGCAGGCCGGGGTGCTGCGCTTGGAAGTCCGCGAGTGCCGGGCCGAGCCAGTGCCGGCCGAAGCCGAAGGTGGCCGCGAGGCGGACCGTGCCGATCAGCGCGTTCTGCCGTTCGCCGAGTTCGCTTTCGAGCGCCGCGAAGCCTTCGAGCAGCGTGCGCGCATGCAGGCACACGGCCTCGCCTTCGGCCGTGACGCTGAGCCGGCGCGTCGTGCGGTCGAACAGCCGCTGCCCGAGCCGGGCCTCCAGCGCGCCGAGCCGCTTGGTGATGACCGAGGGCACCACGTCGAGCGTGGCGGCCGCGCCGGCCAAGCTGCCCTGGTCGCGGATGGCCAGCACCAGTTCGAGATCGCCGCGTTCCATCGCGTGGGGATTCATGCCAAATTGGAAAGTATGAATTGGCTGATTGTTGCTTGATGGCCGCCAGGGGGCAACGCACAATCGCGGCGTGACGGCTTCCTTCCTCGACTTCCCCTGCTTCGACATCGTCCGCGATGGCGTGCGCATCCACGGTCGCATCGGCGGGCAGGGCGCCCCCTTGCTGCTGTTGCACGGCCATCCGCAGACACATGCGATCTGGCACCGCGTGGCCCCCGCGCTGGCCGAGCGCTTCACGGTGATCGCCGTGGACCTGCGCGGCTACGGTGACTCGGGCCGCCCGGCGGCCGATGCCGAACACGCGGTCTACAGCAAGCGGGAGATGGCGCTCGACGCGCTGGCCGCCATGCGCCACCACGGCTTCGAACGCTTCGCCGTGCTCGCGCACGACCGCGGCGCGCGTGTGGCGCACCGGCTCGCGACCGACCATCCCGGCGATGTCGAGCGCATGCTGCTGCTCGACATCGCCCCGACGCTGGCCATGTACGAACACACCTCCGAAGCGTTTGCCAAGGCTTATTGGCACTGGTTCTTCCTGATCCAGCCGCCGCCGCTGCCCGAGGCGCTGATCGCGTCCGACCCGGTGCGTTACATCCGCAGCGTGATGGGCGGGCGGCACGCGGGGCTCGCGCCTTTCGCGCCCGAGGTGCTGGCCGAATACGAACGCTGCATCGCCATCCCGGGCACAGCTGAATCCATCTGCGAGGACTACCGCGCCTCCGCCACCATCGACCTCTTGCACGACCGCGCTGACATCGCCGCCGGCCGTCGCTTCGCGCAGCCGCTGCGCGTGCTGTGGGGCGAGCACGGGGCGGTGGGGCGCGCGTTCGATGTGCTCTCGCTGTGGCGCGAACGGGCCGACGACGTGTCGGGCCGCGCGCTGCCCTGCGGCCACTACATCCCCGAAGAGGCGCCCGACGCCTTGCTGGCCGAGGCGCTGAATTTTTTCGTTTTCCCCGAACACCCAGGAGCCACTTCATGAGCACCCACAGAATCGCAGTCATCGCCGGCGACGGCATCGGCAAGGAAGTCATGCCCGAGGGGCTGCGCGTGCTCGATGCGGCGGCGCGCAAATTCGGCATCGACCTGAAGTTCGACCACTTCGACTTCTCGAGCTGGGACTATTACGAGAAGCACGGCCAGATGCTGCCCGACAACTGGAAGGACCAGATCGGCGGCCACGACGCCATCTTCTTCGGCGCGGTCGGCTGGCCCGAGAAGATTCCCGACCACGTGTCGCTGTGGGGCTCGCTGCTCATGTTCCGCCGCGAGTTCGACCAGTACATCAACCTGCGCCCCGCGCGCCTGATGCCCGGCATCATCGCGCCCGTGGTGCGCCGCGACGGTTCGCCGCGCGAACCCGGCGAGATCGACATGTACATCGTGCGCGAGAACACCGAGGGCGAGTACTCGAGCATCGGCGGGCGCATGTACCAGGGCACGCCGCGCGAGATCGTGGTGCAGGAAACCGTGATGTCGCGCGTGGGCGTCGACCGCGTGCTGAAGTTCGCCTTCGAACTCGCGCAGTCGCGGCCGAAGAAGCACCTGACCAGCGCCACCAAGTCGAACGGCATCTCGATCACCATGCCGTACTGGGACGAGCGCGTGGTGGAAATGGCCAAGGGCTACCCGGGCATCACGCTGGACAAGTTCCACATCGACATCCTCACGGCGCACTTCGTGCAGCGGCCCGACTTCTTCGACGTGGTGGTGGCGAGCAACCTGTTCGGCGACATCCTGTCCGACCTCGGCCCGGCCTGCACCGGCACCATCGGCATCGCGCCCAGCGCCAACCTCAACCCCGAGCGCACCACGCCCTCGCTGTTCGAGCCGGTGCACGGCTCGGCGCCGGACATAGCCGGCCAGGGCATCGCCAACCCGATCGGCCAGATCTGGTGCGGCGCGATGATGCTGGAGTTTCTCGGCCACAAGGACGCGCACGACGCGATCCTGGCGACCATCGAGAAGGTGCTCGCGCCCCAAAGCGGCGCACCGCGCACGCCGGACATCGGCGGTCGGGCGGGCACGGCCGACCTCGGAAAGGCAATTGCCGAGGCCCTTTGAAAAGTACGTCGCGAAACGCCCCTAAAATCGCGCGCTCCGCTGGGCTGCAGTGCGTTGTGTCTTATTGACACCCCGCAGACCAGTGGTTGTAATCCTCGCTGGCAGTGCGCTGCCGAGGCGTCAGGCCTGCCATGTTCTTGAGTCGCTCCCGTCGCGGCCAGGTCGCAGCTGACGAAAGCCGACCAACTTTTTTTCGACAAGGGGCCCTTGTGAACAAGACCGAACTGATTGAGCACATCGCAAAGAACGCCGATATTTCCAAAGCCGCAGCGACCCGTGCGCTCGAATCCACCATTGGCGCCATTCGTACCACGCTCAAGAAGGGCGGTTCCGTGTCGCTCGTCGGTTTCGGCACTTTCGCAGTCGGCAAACGCGCAGCCCGCACCGGCCGAAATCCCCGCACCGGCGACGCGATTAAAATCAAGGCAGCCAAGATCCCGAAGTTCCGTCCCGGCAAGGCGCTCAAAGACGCGCTGAACTGAGGCTGTAGACTCGGAGAGTATTCCAGGTGGGGTGCTTAGCTCAGTTGGTAGAGCGGCGCCCTTACAAGGCGTAGGTCGGGGGTTCGAGCCCCTCAGCACCCACCACCACCCGATGCAAAGGCGAACACCGGTTCGCCTTTTTTATTGCCGTCCGGCGCCCGTCGAAAAAGAGTGTTCAAGCATGTTTGATACCTTCCGCAAGTACAACAAAGTCGTGATGATTTTCTTGTTCTTGCTGATCATTCCCTCGTTCGTCTTCTTTGGTGTCGAGCGCTACCAGGGCATGGGCGGCGACGAGAAGGTGGCCCGCATCCAGGGTCACGACATCACCAAGCCCGAGTGGGACCAGCAGCACCGCGTCGAGACCGACCGCATCCGCCAGCAGTCGCCCAACGTCGATCCGACGCTGCTCGATTCCGACGCGCTGCGCTACGCCACGCTGGAGCGCATGGTGCGCGATCGCGTGCTGGCGGCCGCGGCGGTCAAGACCAACATGTCGGTGTCCGAAGACCGCCTTACGCGCATGTTCGCGCAGGACGCCGGCCTGGCTGCGTTCCGCACGGCCGACGGCAAGTTCGACCGCGAAGCCTTCCTGCGCGCCACCGGCCGCACGCCCGAGCAGTACGAAGCATCGGTGCGCGCCGACATGGCCTCGCAGCAGGTGCTGCTGGGCGTGACGGGCACGAGCTTCGCACCGGCGGCGCTGACCGCGGCCACGGTGAATGCCTTCTACGACCGCCGTGAAATCCAGGTCGCGCGCTTCGCGCCCGAGAGCTTCGCGTCGAAGGTCACTGTCAGCGATGCCGACATCGAGACCTACTACAAGGACCACACGTCGCAGTTCCAGGCGCCGGAGCAGGCCAGCATCGAGTACCTCGTGCTCGACCTCGAAGCCGCGAAGAAGAACATCGTCGCGAACGAGGCCGACCTCAAGACTTACTACGAACAGAACACCGCGCGCTTCGGCACCAAGGAAGAACGCCGTGCAAGCCACATCCTGATCACCGCGCCGGCCAGCATGTCCAGCGGCGACCGCGCCAAGGCGAAGGCCAAGGCCGAGCAGTTGCTGGCCGACGTGAAGAAGGCGCCGGCCACCTTCGCCGACGTGGCGCGCAAGAACTCGCAGGATCCCGGCTCGGCCGAGAAGGGCGGCGACCTCGATTTCGTCACGCGCGGCGCGATGGTCAAGCCTTTCGAAGACGCGATGTTCGCGCTCAAGAAGGGCGACATCAGCGACCTCGTCGAGACCGAGTTCGGCTATCACATCATCCAGCTGACCGACATCAAGCCGGCCGTGGTGCCGCCTTTCGAGAAGGTGCGCGCGACCATCGAGAACGAAGTGCGCGCCCAACAGGCCACGCAGGAATTCGCGAAGGCTGCGGAAATTTTCACGGACACCGTCTATCAGCAACCCGAGAGCCTGAAGCCGGCCGCCGAGAAGCTGAAGCTCACGATCCAGACTGCCACCAACGTGCCGCGCACGCCCGCGCCGGGCGCCACCGGCCCGCTCGCCAGCCGCAACTTCCTGCAGGCGCTGTATGCCTCCGACTCGCTCGACCGCAAGCAGAACACCGAAGCCATCGAGGTCGGTCCGAACCAGCTCGCATCGGGCCGCGTGACGCAGTACACGGCCGCGCATCCGATTCCGCTGGCCGAGGTGAAGGACAAGATCCGCGCACAGCTCATCACCGAGCGCGCCGCAGCACTGGCCAAGACCGAGGGCGAAGCCAAGCTCGCTGCCTGGAAGGTGAAGGCCGACGGCGCCACCTTCGGCGCGCCGGTCACGGTGTCGCGCATCGATGCGCAGTCGCAGCCCGCACCGGTGATCGACGCCGCACTGCGTGCCGACGGCGCCAAGCTGCCCGCGCTGCTCGGCGTGGATCTCGGCACGCAAGGCTATGCCGTGGTCCGCGTGACCAAGGTCGTGCCGCGCACGCCGCCGACGGCCGAACAGGCGCAGCAGGAAAGCATGCAGATCGCCCAGTCGGTGACTGCCGCCGAAGCCGCTGCCTACTACGAGCTGCTGAAGCAACGCTTCAAGGTGGAGATCCTCGTGCCGAAGCCGGCCGACACGCTGCCGACCGCTGCGGCGGCGCGCTGAGACAGACGGGCAACCGCTGCTCGCAACAAGCCCGGGTTCGACGACCCGGGCTTTTTTTTTGGTCGCACGAGGGACAAGCGCGTGTCGCGCTTCTTGCCAGAATCCGGCGCATGGGAACCCTTTACCTCGTGCGCCACGGGCAGGCCAGTTTCGGTGCTGCCGACTATGACAACCTGAGCGAACTCGGCCACCGGCAGGCCGTGCGCCTGGGCGAATACTGGCGCGAGCGCGGCATGCGTTTCGATGCCGTCATCACCGGCACGCTGAAGCGCCACAAGCAGACCTGGGAGGGCATCGCGCAGGGGCTCGGGCTGTCGCGCGACGACGTGCTGCCGTGGCCGGGACTCAACGAGTACGACAGCGAGGCCGTCATCGCCACGGTGCACCAGGGCAAGCTAGAGAAGCCTGATTCACCCGAGATGTACCGGCATCACTTCCGTCTGCTGCGCGATGGACTCGGCGCATGGATGCAGGGGCGCACGGCACCTGTCGGCATGCCGAGCTACGTCGACTTCCTGGCCGGCGTGACCACGGCGCTCGACCACGTGCGCGAGCGGCACCACGGCGCGAAGGTGCTGGTCGTGTCGAGCGGTGGGCCGATCAGCACCGCGGTCGGCCATGTGCTGGGCACCAGCGCCGAGACGACCATCGAACTCAACCTGCGCATCCGCAACAGCTCGGTGACCGAGTTTGCCTTCACGCCGAAGCGGCACATGCTCGTGACCTACAACACCTTGCCGCATCTGGACGGCCCGGCCTACGAAGACTGGATCACCTATTCCTGAGCAGGGTCAGGCCTGCCAGACGCCGTAGCCGGCGCGGCGCAGGGCGATGCCCAGGTCAACCTCCATCAGCCGTGCATCGTCATACGGCATCGGGTTGTAGCGTTCGTAGAGTGCGGGCAGCAGCCGCAGGCCGAACTCCTGCACGAAGCGGTTGGCCTGAATGCCGGCCTTGTGCTTGTCGAAGCGGATGTCGGGGTCCAGGCCGGTCATGCCGACATAGACGAAGGGCTTGCCGAGTTGGTAGTCGGGGTTGGCGCGCCGGAAGCGGCCGTTGTTCCAGACGCGGTCGTCGAGTTCGACCACATAGACGTGGTGACGGGCGCGTGGTTTGCGGGGCATCGGTGGGAAGGCCTCGCGAGGCTGGCTGAAGAAGTGTGGGGCCCAGGCAGCCGGAAGAACCGCCGGCCGCGTTGCGCGGCACGGCGTCAGAGGTGTCAGCTCTTGCGCTTGATGAGGCCGTAGAGAATCAGCAGCACGATCGCGCCCAACACGGAGGCGATGAAGCCGGCGCCCTGGCCGGCGGTGTACCAGCCCATTGCCTGGCCGAGGTAGGTCACGCCCAGCGAACCTGCAATGCCGATCAGCGTGGTCACGATGAAGCCGGCGGAATCGTTGCCCGGCTTGACGGCCCGCGCCACGAGACCCACGACGAACCCGATCAGGATAGTCCAGACGATGCTCATGAAGAAGTTCCTTTGATGAAGTGAAGTGGCGAAAGCCGGGCCCGGTTGGGCCGCTCGCATTCATGATAGCGGAGCCATTCGCGCGTCGGCGTCGGCCTGGCACATCGAACGGGCGACTGCGAAGTTATGCCCATGGGGCAGGGCGCATGTGTGGCGGCAGGCCATCGCGGACGGTCTCTGAAGGCGCTGGGTTGCATGTCAATGTGGCATTTCAGCGTCTTTGGTGATCGCGGGAGCGAAAGCCGCGATTTTTAACGCTACAATCAGAGGCTCTACGGTGGCTGTAGCTCAGTTGGTAGAGTCCCAGATTGTGATTCTGGTCGTCGTGGGTTCGAGTCCCATCAGCCACCCCAAAAAATTCAGTCCCAGCGCTATTTCTCAATAGCACCCAAGGGATTCCAACGCCGGGCCTGCCCGGCGTTGTCATTTCTGGCTTCGCCGTCGCTTCAAGCGCCAGGTTGTACGCCGCATTCTTTCCCAGCTACCCCCGATTTTGAAAGTGCCCAAAATGGTGCGCATGTGTTGCGGGTTGTTGCATTCCGCCAATGCGCCTGCATTTTTCTGCTGAAAAGGCGCTTGTGGCAAAAGTGGTTTGAATTAGAATTCAGCCGTTTTCAATTCACAACAGGAGTCCAACAATGGCTTCGTCACTCGCCGATATCAATTCCCAGATCCAGAAGCACGACGAGCAGATTGCGCAATTGCGCAAGCAGGCCGAAGACCTGCGTAACCAGGAACGGGCCGGCGTGATCGAAGAAGTGCGCAGGAAGATTGCGGAATACGGTTTGACCGCTTCCGATCTGAAGCTGGGTGGTGGCCGTGCCGCCGCAACCAAGCGCAGCGCAGGTCCTGCAGCCGCCAAGGCCGCCGCCAAATACCGCGGCCCGACGGGCGAAACCTGGTCCGGTGGCCGTGGCCGCAAGCCGCGCTGGGTCACGGAAGCCCTGGCAGCCGGCAAGTCGCTCTCCGATTACGAGATCAAGTGATTGCCTGCAGAATCAGTTGGACATTCGCCCAATAAAAAAGCCCGCTTCGGCGGGCTTTTTTATTGGAAGGCGCGCACAGTGACGTGCGCGCGTCCGATCAGTTCACCATCACCAGTTTTCCCTTGACGCCGCGCGATCCCATGTGCGCATAGGCGGCCTTCAATTCGGCCATCGGCATCGTGCTGTCGATCACCGGCTTGATTTTTCCCTGGCCGTACCACTGGGCCAATTCGGCCATCATCTGTGCATTGGCCTTGGGTTCGCGCTTGGCGAAATCGCCCCAGAACACGCCCACGAGCGACGCGCCTTTGAGCAGCGTGAGATTCAATGGCAGCGACGGGATCGGGCCCGATGCAAAACCGACCACCAAATAGCGACCGCGCCAGCCAATCGAGCGGAATGCCGGTTCTGCGAAATCGCCGCCCACGGGGTCGTAAATCACATCCGGGCCTTTGCCGTCGGTCGCGGCTTTGATGGCATCGCGGAAACCATTGGGCAGTGCGTGCGTCGTGTAATTGATCGTCGCGTCGGCGCCGATCGAGCGACACAGTTCGCACTTTTCGTCGGTCGATGCCGCGGCGATCACCTTGGCGCCCGCCGCCTTGGCGATCTGGATGGCTGCGGTGCCCACGCCGCCGGCCGCGCCGAGCACCAGCACGGTTTCGCCCGCCTTGAGTTGCGCGCGGTCCATCAGTGCGTGCCACGAGGTGGCGTAGATCATGATGAAAGCGGCAGCATCCACGTGGCCGAAACCTTCGGGCAGCGGCATGCACAGCGCAGCGGGTGCCAGCGTGTGGGTGCCGAAGCCGCCGGTGCCCGACAGGCACGCCACGTTCTGGCCGACCTTGAGGTGCGTGACGCCTTCGCCCACCGCCTGGATCACGCCCGCATATTCCGATCCGGGAACGAAGGGCAGCGGCGGCTTCATCTGGTACTTGTTCTGCACGATCAGCAGGTCGGGAAAATTGAGGCTGGCCGCCTTGATCTCGATCAGCACCTGGCCCGGGCCCGGCGTGGGGGTGGGCAGTTCTTTCCAGGTCAGCGCGTCGACGCCGGTGGGGTTTTCGCAAAGCCATGCGTGCATGCTCGGGGTCTCCTTCGAATGAGTCGTGTGGGCAATGAATTCGGGGCGATGATAGGCGGCGCTGTGGTGCGGCGTTGTCCCTGCTGCGACGCACCCCGCACCTACAATCCGCTGCACCCAGAAGCACCATGAAGATACTTATTTCCAATGACGATGGCTTTCAGGCGCCGGGCATCGTCGCGTTGCACGACGCACTCAAGGACATCGCCGACGTCGAGGTGGTGGCACCCGAGCACAACAACAGCGCCAAGTCGAACGCACTCACGCTGGCCGCGCCGCTGTATGTGCACAAGGCGCACAACGGTTTCCGCTACGTGACGGGCACGCCGGCCGATTGCGTGCACATCGCGCTCAAGGGCCTGCTCGACTACCGGCCCGACCTGGTGGTCTCGGGCATCAACAACGGCGCCAACATGGGCGACGACACCATCTATTCAGGCACCGTGGGCGCGGCGATGGAGGCCTACCTGTTCGGCATCCCGGCCATCGCCTTCTCGCAGATTGAAAAAGGCTGGGCACACGTGGATGCGGCGGCCCAGGTGGCGCGACGGCTGGTGCAGCAGATCGAGCGCGAGAAGATGCTCGGTGGCCCCGCCTTCCTGCTCAACGTGAACGTGCCGAACCGCCCGTTCGACGAACTGAAACCGGTCAAGGTGTGCCGGCTCGGGCGCCGCCACGCGGCCGAAAAGGTGATCACGCAGGACAGCCCGCGCGGCGAAACCATGTACTGGATCGCCGGTGCAGGCAGCGCCAAGGACAGCGGGGAGGGCACCGACTTCCACGCGACCGCGGCCGGCCACATCGCGCTGACGCCCTTGCAGATCGACCTGACCGACCACGCCAACCTGGGCCAATGGCGCGAGACGGTCGCCCGTCTCGGCAATTGACGACATGGCGACCCCTCCGCGGCCCAGTTTCCCGGTTCGACTGACCCCCACCGCCTCGGCCGCCACGCGCGGGCGCATGCCCGCCGTGCCGGTCAAGCCGATGGTCCCGTCCACGCCCTCGATGGCGTCCGACGCCGTGCGGGCGCGCATGGTGCAAAAGCTCGCGGCGCAGGGCATCACCGATGCGCGCGTACTGCGCGCCATGGGCACCGTCGAGCGGCATCGCTTCGTCGACAGCGCGCTGGTCAACCAGGCCTATGAAGACACCAGCCTGCCGATCGGGCTGGGGCAGACCATTTCCAAGCCCAATGTGGTGGCCCGCATGATCGAGCTGCTGCTGGGCGCGCCGGCGCTGGCCGGCAAGCCGCAGGAGCGGCTGGGTCGCGTGCTCGAGATCGGCACCGGCTGCGGCTACCAGGCCGCGGTGCTGAATGAAGTGGCGACCGAGGTCTACAGCATCGAACGTCTGCGCGGACTGCACGAGCGCGCGCGCACCAATCTGCGGCACTTCCGCCTGGCCACCGTCCACCTGATGTTGGGCGACGGCATGATCGGTTATGCGAAGGGCGCGCCGTACGCGGGCATCATCGCCGCGGCAGGCGGCGAGGCCGTGCCCGAGGCCTGGATCGCGCAGCTCGCGGTGGGTGGGCGCATCGTCGCGCCGACCCATTCCGCCACCGGTGGACAGGCCCTCGTCGTGATCGACAAGACCCCCCGTGGGCTCGAGCGGCGCATTCTTGAGGCGGTTCACTTTGTCCCCCTAAAATCGGGCATCGCTTGAAGGAATAACAAATGCAGGGTTTTGGCAATCGGAGTTTGTTCGCAGGCATCACGTTGGCTGTTGTGCTCGTGATCGCGGGCTGCTCCGCACCGCGCGGTCCCGCACCGGTCGAAGACCGGGGCACCATGACGCGCGCACCCGGGGCAACGACGCCCGGCGGTCCTCCCATCACGACCGACGCGTCCGGCAAACCGCTCCCCGGTATCGAGAACTACGGCAAGCCCGGCTACTACGCCGTGCGCCCCGGTGACTCCATCCGCCGCATCGGCAGCGAAACGGGCCAGCGCTGGCAGGACATCGTGCGCTGGAACAACCTCGACAACCCCGACCTGATCGAAGTCGGCCAGGTCTTGCGCGTGATTCCACCGACCGGTGGCAGCACGGCGGTCGCCACGGCACCGTCCACCTCTGCGCCTGCTGCGGCCACCGAGGCGACCACCAAGCCGGTGGCCCCGCAGGCGTCCGTCACGCCGGCCGTGCCGGCCAGCGGCGCGAGCGGCACCACCAAGCCGCCTGTCACGGCCTCGCCTTCGGGCCCGAGCAGTTCGGGTGACGACGACCTGGGCTGGATCTGGCCTGCCAGCGGTTCGCTGATCGCCGGTTTCGACGAAGCCAAGAACAAGGGCTACGACATCAGCGGCAAGGCCGGCGACCCCGTGCTGGCCGCGGCCGACGGCCGTGTGGTCTACGCCGGTGCCGGCCTGCGCGGCTACGGCAACCTGATCATCCTGAAGCACAACAACACCTACCTCACGGCGTATGCGCACAACCAGACGCTGCTCGTGAAGGAAGACCAGTCGGTTCAGAAGGGCCAGAAGATCGCCGAAATGGGCAACAGCGACGCCGATCGCGTGAAGCTGCATTTCGAGATCCGCCGCCAGGGCAAGCCCGTCGACCCGTCGCGCTACCTGCCCAACCGGTGATGCCATGGCTGCCTCCCGCCCTCTTCGCACACTGCCCGTGCGTGGGCTGGCGGGGCAGGGCAGCCCTTCACCTCGAAGCAACGGTGGCCGCAATGGCCATCAGGACAGCGGCGACGAGCCGCTGAGCACGGACTCTCTTCCCGACGACCCCGCAGCGGATCCGTCGATTCCCTCGGCAGCATCGGCCCCGCCTCACGGCACCGCCGCCGAGGTCATGGGCGGCGAGGGCGCCGATGCCCTGACCATCTACCTGCGCCAAGTCCGGCGCACCGGGCTCTTCACTCCCGCCGAGGAATACACCACCGCCTGCGCCGCACGCGCCGGCGATTTCGCGGCGCGGCAGTCGATGATCGAGCACAACCTGCGGCTCGTGGTCAACATCGCCAAGAACTACCTGGGGCGCGGCATGCCGCTGTCCGACCTCATCGAGGAAGGCAACCTCGGGCTGATGCATGCCATCACCAAGTTCGAGCCTGAGCGCGGGTTTCGCTTCTCCACGTATGCGACCTGGTGGATCCGCCAGTCGGTCGAGCGCGCCGTCATCACGCAGTCGCGGGCGATCCGCCTGCCGGTGCATGTCGTGCGCGAACTGCAGCAGGTCCTGCGTGCGCGCCGCACGCTCGAGGGCGATGCGGAGTTCCTCGCGAGCCGGCCGGACGGCGTGCGCGTCGAGGACGTGGCCGCACTGCTCGGTCGCGAGGTGCAGGCGGTGGCCGACCTGCTGGCGCTGGCCGAGGCGCCGCGTTCGCTCGATGCGGGCGACGCGCGCGGCGAGGAAGGCTTCACGTTGGCCGACACCGTGGCCTCTGACGACGAGCAGGGCAACCCTGCCGGCGTGACACACACGCACGAGGTGGAGCGCCTGCTCGACCAGTGGGTGCAGGCCCTCAACGCGCGGGAGCGCGAGGTGCTCGAAGGTCGCTACGGCCTGCACGACCGGGAGCCCGAGACGCTCGAGGTGCTGAGCGTGCGGCTGGGCCTGACACGCGAGCGCGTGCGGCAGATCCAGAACGAGGCCCTGGCCAAGATGCGCAAGCAGCTGGCGCGCTCCGGCGTCGGCCGCGACGCGCTGTTCTAGCGGTGTGAAGAAAAGAAGGTAACCCGTCGCGGCCGGACCGCCCCGGCCACGCTGAGACAATCGGGGGATGACGGAATCCATCGAAGAAAAGAAAGTCCCCGCGAGCCCCGCCGAAGAATGGCTCCAGGTCGAGTCGCTCGACCTGGACGCGCAAGGCGTCTCCCACAAGTCCGACGGCATGGTCGTGTTCATCGAAGGCGCGTTGCCCTTCGAGGAGGTGCAGTTCAACGTCCACCGCCGCAAGAACAACTGGGAGCAGGGCACGGTCACGCAGATCCGCCGCGAATCCTCGCAGCGCGTGCGCCCCGGTTGCCCGCATTTCGGCCTGCACACGGGCGCGTGCGGCGGCTGCAAGATGCAACACCTCGACGCCGCCGCCCAGGTGGCGGTGAAGCAGCGTGCGCTGGAAGACAACCTCTGGCACCTGGGCAAGGTCAAGCCCGAGAACGTGCTGCGCCCGCTCGAAGGCCCGGCCTGGCACTACCGCTACCGCGCGCGCCTGTCGGTGCGCCACGTGGTCAAGAAGGGCACGGTGCTGATCGGCTTTCACGAGCGCAAGAGCCGCTACCTGGCCGACATGCAGGTCTGTCCCGTGCTGCCCAAGCAGGTCAGCGCCATGCTGATGCCGCTGCGCGCGCTGATCGGTTCCATGGACGCGCGCGACACCTGCCCGCAGATCGAGCTGGCCTGCGGCGACGCGCCGGATTCGACCGCGCTGGGCACCATCGCCCTGGTGCTGCGTCACCTGGAGCCGCTGTCGGGCGCCGACATCGGGCGGCTCAAGGCGTTCGCCGCCGAGAACGAGGGCGTGCAATGGTGGCTGCAGGCCAAGGGCCCGGACACCGTGAAGCTGCTGGAAGAGGGCGGTACGCCGCTGGCCTACCGCCTGCCCGCGTTCGGTGTGACGATGCCGTTCAAGCCCACCGATTTCACCCAGGTCAACCCGCACATCAACCGCGCGCTGGTCGGCAAGGCGCTGCGCCTGCTCGACGTGCAGCCCGAGGAGCGCGTGATCGACTGGTTCTGCGGCCTGGGCAACTTCACGCTGCCGCTGGCGAGCCAGGCGCGCGAGGTGCTGGGCATCGAGGGCAGCGACACGCTGGTGGCACGCGCCACCGACAACTTCCAGAGAAATCAGCCTGCAACGCCCGAGCGGCGTGCGCTGTCGTCCACCCGGTTCGTGGCCCGCAACCTGTTCGACATGACGCCCGAGATGCTGGTGGCCGACGGCAGCGCCGACAAGTGGCTGGTCGACCCGCCGCGGGGGGGGGGGGGCGGGGGGTCGCGGCCATACCCATAGCCACCTTGCGAA
>NZ_JBWKXQ010000069.1:34821-38362 GCF_059423125.1 Variovorax sp. GW531-E2
CCTTCGCGCTGGCCAAGGCGATGGCTGACCTGCACCAGCAGCCTGAACTGCGCACCGGTGGCTGGACGCCGCCCAAGCGCATCGTGTACGTGAGCTGCAACCCCTCGACGCTGGCACGCGACGCCGGCCTGCTGGTGCACCAGGCGGGCTACCGCTGCACCTTCGCGGGCGTGGTGAACATGTTCCCGCACACGGCGCACGTCGAGTCGATCGCGGTCTTCGAGCTGGAATGAAAAAAGGCCCCGCGGGGCCTTTTTTCTTGGGGGCGGAGCAAGCCGCTCAGTCGCGCTCGCCGCCGAAGATGCCCAGCAGGGCCAGCAGGCTCTGGAACACGTTGAACATGTCCAGGTACAGGGCCAGCGTGGCGCTGATGTAGTTGGTTTCGCCGCCGTCCATGATCTGCTTCAGGTCATAGAGCATATAGGCCGAGAAGATGCCGATGGCCGCCACCGAGATCACCAGCATGCCGGTGCTCGAGCCCACGAAGACGTTGATGACCGCGCCGAGCATCAGCACCAGGGCGCCGACGAACAGGAACTTGCCCATGCCCGACAGGTCGCGCTTGATGACCGTGGCCAGCGAGGCCATCACGAAGAACACGCCGGCGGTGCCGCCGAAGGCCGTCATGATCAGTTCGGGGCCGTTCTTGAAGCCCAGCACCATCGCCAGCAGGCGCGACAGCATCAGACCCATGAAGAAGGTGAAGCCCAGCAGCACCGGCACGCCGGCGGCCGAGTTCTTGGTCTTCTCGATCGCGAACATGAAGCCGAAGGCGCCGCCGAGGAAGACGATCAGGCCGAGTCCGCCGGTGAGCGAGCGGGTGATGCCGGTGCTCACGCCGATCCAGGCGCCCAGCACGGTGGGCAGCAGGCTCAGCGCCAGCAGCCAGTAGGTATTGCGCAGCACCCGCTGGCGTTCGGCCTGCGGCAGTGTCTGGCCGTAGCCGGTGGAAGTGTCGAGGGTGGTCACACGGTCGTTCATGGCCGAAGCTCCTGAGGTTGCTGCATGCAATGACACGCAGTTGGGCGCATTCTAGGGGGCTGCAAGAGGGGGCCTTGCAAAGACCGTATGCCCGTTGTTCTTAAGCCCCCGCGGGACGCTGCGGCGCCCCGCCGTTATGCTGTCGGGTTTCGACGCAACCTGAGCTTATTCATGAAGACCAAATCATTCCTCGAACTCGCCGACGTCAAGGCCATCGCCGCTGCAGCGGAAGCCGAGGCCCTGAAGAACAACTGGGCCGTGACCATCGCCATCTCCGACGACGCCGGCAACCTGCTCTGGCTGCAGCGCCTGGACGGCGCCGCCGCGCTGTCCTCGCACATCGCTCCCGCCAAGGCGCACACCGCCGCCATGGGCCGTCGCGAGAGCAAGGTCTATGAAGACATCATCAACGGCGGCCGCACCGCGTTCCTGACGGCGCCCCTGGTGGAAGGCCTGCTCGAAGGCGGCGTGCCGATCGTGAAGGACGGCCACGTCATCGGCGCTGTGGGCGTGAGCGGCGTGAAGTCGAACGAAGATGCGCAGATCGCCAAGGCCGGCATCGCCGCGCTCGGCCTGTAAGCCTTTTCATTCGCCCAAAGCAAAACGCCGACCAGATGGTCGGCGTTTTCTTTTTCGGGGCTTCAGCGTGAAAAAAAGCTTGGCTAGTCGGCGAACCGTTGGCTAGCAAAAAACGACCCTTCGGAGATGAATCTCCTCGAGTCGCCCCACGATGAAACTTGCGCGAGGGGCGGGCTGAACGACCTACTTGGTCAGGATCAGCTTGCCGAGTTTGGTGGCCTGAAGCCGGTAGAGCGAGCCGTTGTGCATGATGCCCACGGTCTTGCTTCCCTTCAGAAGCTCCGTGCTTTCGACCATCGGCGCCGGACGCGCTGCCTGGATCGACGCATGACCGCCACCCGATTGATCGAGCGAAGGGTGGTTCAGGACAGAAAAGGCATTCGGGGTGGCTGGCATCTGGAGTTCCCTTTATGGAAGCGATGAGTGAATGATAATGATTCTCAATATAAAGTCAATCGTCGCGATCAACTTTTTTTTGATCCGTCATTCACCCGTTCAGATCACTTCGTGTCGGGCTCGGTGATGAAGCCGATCTTGCGCACGCCGGCTTCGCGTGCCTCGGCCATGGCCTTGGCCACGCGCTCGTAGCGCACGGCCTTGTCACCGCGGATGTGCAGCTCGGGCTGCGGTTCCTTGGCGGCTTCGGCGGCCAGGCGGTTCGGCAGCTCGCTGTCGTCGATCTTCTGTTCGTTCCAGTAGTAGGCGCCGTCGGCCGTGACGCTGAACAGGATGTTCTGCGGCTTGGGCTGCTCGGGCTCGCTGCTGGCGCGGGGCAGGTCGATGTTGACCGCGTGCTTCATGACCGGCACGGTGATGATGAAGATGATCAGGAGCACCAGCATGACGTCGACCAGCGGCGTCATGTTGATCTCGTTCATCACCTCATCGGGTTCGTCTTGCGTTCCGAAAGCCATGATGCTGCTCAGCCCTTCTTGAGCGGAACCACGACGGCTTCGCCGCTGCCGCTTTGCACGCGGGCGCCGGTCACGAAGTAGGCGTGCAGGTCGTGGGCGAAGCTGTTGAGCTTGGTCAGCACGAACTTGTTGCCGCGCACCAGGGCGTTGTAGCCCAGCACGGCGGGAATGGCGACCGCCAGGCCCAGGGCCGTCATGATCAGCGCTTCGCCGATCGGGCCGGCCACCTTGTCGATGGTCGCCTGGCCGGCCGAGCCGATGCTCATCAGCGCGTGGTAGATGCCCCAGACGGTGCCGAACAGGCCGATGAACGGCGCCGTCGAACCCACCGAAGCGAGGATGGCCAGGCCGGTCTGCAGGCGCGCCGTGAAGGCGTCGATGCCGTTGCGCAGGGCGCGCGTGATCCAGTCGCTCACGTCGAGCGCGTCATGCAGGTGCGCCTTGGTGTTGCGGTGGTGGGCGGCGGCTTCGCGGCCCTCGAGCGCCAAGGCGCGGAAGGGGTTGCTGTCGTCGGTGCCCAGCTTGTTCAGGGCGGTGGCGAAGTCTTCGCTGTGCCAGAAGTCCTGCGAGTGCTTGGCCAGGCGCTTGTATTTGATGACGTCGAGCGCCTTCACGATGATCACGATCCACGATGCGAGGGACATGCCGATCAACAGAACCGCGACAGCCTTGGTGACGAAGTCGCCCTGATTCCAGACGTTCATCAAGCCAAATTGGGAATCCATACGAAGTTGCTCCAGAGAAAAATTAGTTCAGGACGTAGTTGACGGGGGCGTCGTAAGACATGGCCTGCACCACGCCGTTGACCTTGCCGGGCACGAACCGGCATTTCATGATGTATTCCACGGCGGCCTCGTCGAGGCGGTCGAAGCCGCTGGACTTCTTGACCTCGGCGCTCTTGGGCAGGCCGTCGGCGCCCACGAGCACGCGCACGATCACCTTGCCCTGCTCGCCGAGCCGCTTGCTCATGGCGGGGTAGACCGCCTTCGGGTTCTGCAGGTAGTCGGCATTGCTCGACGGCAGCTGCACGGCGGGCGGCGCCGGGGGCGACGGCGGCGGTGCGGGAG